>JALOTT010000240.1 GCA_025457745.1 Verrucomicrobiota bacterium | reverse complement strand
GCAAATTAATTCACCTTTCTGAGGAAAAAAGTCTTGCTAGAGGCCGGTCCGGACGGTTTTATTTCTCTCGAAAGCGCGGGCATAGCTTAGTGGTAAAGCCCTAGCCTTCCAAGCTAGCCATGCGGGTTCGATTCCCGCTGCCCGCTCCATCCGCCATGAAAGCCAACGACCAACACCCCTCAACCATGAAGAAAATACTCGTTTTCGCCGCTTCCAGCTCGTTGCTGGCGCTCGCTCAGGCATCCGCAGAGACCGATTGCCTGCAACTTTCCCATTTCGTCAAAACCGCGGTTGCCTCCGAGCCTTCAAAGGTGCTGCAACTGGTTGAAGAAAAGGTCTCCGAAAATCCGGCCTGTGCGTGCGAAGTGGTCAAGGCCGCCATCGAAGGTGCCGTCGCCGAGCCTGAAACGGTCTCCGCCATCGTGGAAACCGCCATCACGGCCGCCCCCGATCAAATGCGCCTGATCGCCCAATGTGCGATTGCCGCCGCCCCGGACGCGCTGACCAACGTCCAGGCGGTCCTTGCCAAGCTCGACCCCAACAGTGGCGAATCCGGCGACAGCGCCAAGAGCGCCAAGGGAGCCAAGAGCCCGGCTGGTGAAGTCGCCGCCATGCCCAACCCGCTCGATTTCCCCGGCAAGGGTCCGGTCCGTCCGCTGTTCCCGATCTTCCCGCCGGTGATCATCAACCCGCCGAGGGTCACCCAAGTGAATCCGGGCCCTCCATTCAAGCCGCCGGGCCCTCCATTCACTCCTCCGGGCCCGCCTACCTTCGTGCCACCGCCGTTCACACCAACCAACGGTGGCTGATCCGGGATTTCCAGAAAGTGATTCATACTCAAGAACCATTAAACTCCCTCACCCGCACACACTCATGAAACGCAAAATTCCTCTCGCACTTTTCGGGTTGTTTGCCGCCGGCGGCACAGCCTACGCCCAAGGCCTTTATTTCATCGGCAGCGATACCGATGAGCCACTGCCCCTCAAGTGGGTGGTCGGTGCAAGCCTCATTTATGATGACAATGTGAATGCGGGTTTTGCCGCTCCGGGGGTGGGAGAAGAGGATTCTTTCGCCTTCAATCCTTACGTCGGCCTGTCGTTTGTCACCATCACGCCCCAGACCACGTGGGACGTGTATGCCCGCCTCGGCACCATTTATTACTTCGACGCCCCTCAGGGTGTGGACGATTTCAACAGCCAGTCTCGCGCGGGCATCAACCTGACCCACCGGTTCAGCGAGCGCCTGCGCTTCTCCAGCCAGAACTTCATTTCCTATGAAATGGAGCCGGATTATTCCTACGGCTACGCCTCGTCCCGTGTGAACGGCGAGTATTTCTTCTGGCAGTCCGACAACTCCATCGGCTACCGCTGGACGGAACGCGTCGCCACTTACACCGGTCTTCGCCTGTCCGGAACGGAATACGATTCCAGTGTTCCCAACAATGACCGCTTCACATGGGAACTGTACAACCAGTTCCGTTACCAGTTCAGCCCGCAAACGGTGTTGACCTTGGATTACCGCTACGGTCAGACGTCCGGCAACGGACTTGCCTCGGATTCCACCAACCAATACCTGCTGATCGGTGCCGAACACCGTTTCAGCCCCAACACCATCGGTATCGTGCGTGCGGGTGCCCAGTTCCGTGATGTGGACGGCGGTGAGAACACCAACAGCCCGTATTTGGAAGCGGCCTTCAATTGGCAGGCGACCGAGGCACTCCGTATCCGCTCCTACGCCCGCTATGGAATTGAGGACTATGACACCGTGCAAAGTTTCCCGACCGGCTCGGTTGAATTTGATGACCGTCGCACCCTCCGCTTCGGGGTCTCCGGTGAATACGTCTTCAACCCCATGGTTTCGATGTTCGGTGGCTTGGATTACATCCCCACAAGTTATCAAGGCGGCCGGGTGGTCCAGGTGACCGGAGCCCCCCCGCCATCCGCCGCTGATGCCGATGAGGATATCATCAACGCCTACATCGGCGTGTCATACCGCTTCAACAACTTCCTCACGGCCAGCGCTTCCTACAACTTCACGGATTCCTCATCGGACTTCCCCAACCGCGACTACGACCGCAACCGCATCAGCCTCGGCGTGAGTGCCGAATTCTGAACGGTGTGATCTTTCGCGCTACCGCCCCCTTGTTCGATCAACCTTTGACCAAGTTCCGACTCCCGCAGTGCCTGCCATTGCGGGAGTCTTTTCTTTTGACTGGAAATCGCCCCGATCTGTGAAAAGCTCCCGCTTATGAACCCATCCACTCCCCAACAAAACGAAGCCGTCCTGCATGCCGTGGATTACTGGCAGGTCATCAAGAACCGTTACGGGATCATCCTGCTGACGCTCATGCTGGTGTTCATGACGGCCGCCGTGATCACCTATGTGATGCCGAAAAAATACGAGAGCCAGGCCGTCATCGAGGTGAAACCCCGGATGGCCGGCATGTCGCCGCTGGGTGCCCAAATGACCGAATCCACCGGTGCCGGGCGCATGACAGCGCAGTTCTTCGGCACCGAATTCGAGAAGATCAAGAGCCGCAACTCCCTCTCCAAAGTGGTGGAGAACCTCCAGTTGGTGAACCGCTGGAATGTGGACAAGGAAACCGCCCTCTCCATTCTCAAGGGCATCGTCAACACCCAGAACATCCGCGGCACCGACCTCATTGCGATCCGTGTCCGCCACACCAACAAGGTGGATGCCCGCGACATCGCCGATGAGGTGGCCCGCGCCTACAGGGCCTACCGCACTGAAATCGAAACCCGCGACGCGGACCGCCAGCTTCAGGAACTCAACAAGGCGGTGCAGGAACAGGAGGACAAGGTCGAGGAGCGCCGCAAGGTGCTTTCCACCATCGTCCGCACCAAGGGCATCATCTACAAGGGAACCGACTCGTATTACAATACGGGAGGCATTGATGACGATCAGGGCGCGCGCAACGCACTGCAGATTTACCACGATATCGAACAGGAGAAACTCCAGTTGGAGAGCCAGATCAGCAGTCTCCTCAAATATGACAGCGACCAGTTGATGGTCTATGCATCGGGGCTCAATTTGCCGGACAACATCATCCGGACCCTCTACCCGCAATACCAGGAGGCGAAGCGGCAGTTGGACGGAATCAAGATCAGCGGCCTCGGCGACCGCCATCCCACGGTGCTGGTTGCCGTCGACCAGATCGAAAACATGAAGCGCCAGCTCGACGAAGGTGTCGTCAACCTGCGCGCCACGCTTCAAGCCCAGTTGGAACTTGCCACCAACCGTCTCAAGAGTGTGGAGATCCTCAAAGACGAGTCGCGCGAGGAGGCCATCAAACGCGGACTGGACGCCCAGGACTACGTGGACGCCAAGCGCGAGTTCGAGTCGGATCTGGACCTCCTCCAGACCATGAGGCTCAAGCAAACGGGTGAAACCATTTCCCGCAAGATTCCCGGTGAGAGCGTGGAAATGCATGACGATCCCGTCATTTCCAACAGCCCGGTAAGCCCCAACGTCACTCTCAATCTGGTCCTCGGTGCCGTCGTCGGCCTGATCTTCGGTGTGGGCATCGCGTTTTTCCTCGAATACCTCGATACCTCGGTCAAAACGCTGGAAGACGTGGAGCGTTACCTGCAAGTCCCCGTCCTGGCGGTCATTCCCAAGGACGTGGGCATCCTGCACCGCCAGAGCGGCATGAGCCCGGACGCCGAGGCCTACCGGATTCTGCGCACCAACATCGAGTTCAACCGCAAGAATCCCGAGGACAACGCCATCACCGTGGTTTCCGGCGGTGCCGGCGAAGGCAAATCGACCACGCTGGTCAATCTCGCCTACATCTGCGCCCAGGGTGGCTACACCACGCTGATGATCGACGCCGACCTGAGGCGTCCCCGACTTCACACGTTTTTCGACATCAACAACTCGGTGGGGCTCACGAATTACCTCACAACCGAATTGATGCTGGAGGACGTCATCCTGCAGACGCCGGTGGACAACCTTTACTTCATGCCCTCCGGCATTCTTCCCGCGGATGCCGCCGGCATCCTCAACTCACGCCGCATGTCGGAGCTCATCCAGGATGTCAAACAGCGCTTCGACCTCGTGCTGGTGGACAGCCCGCCGATTCTCGGCGTGAGCGACGCCTCGGTGCTCGCCAGCGAGGTGGACCTCACCATGCTCGTCGTCCAACACCGCAAACTGCCGCGCAACATGCTGTTGCGTGTCAAACAGGCGGTCGAAAACGTCGGCGGGCACGTCATCGGCGTGGTTCTCAACAACGTGGACGTCCGCAGCGACAGCCAATACCAGTATTACACCAGCTATTACACTTACTACGCGCCTGCCGAGGCGTCGTCAGCGCCCCAGCAGCCCGCAAGCTCGCCCGCGCCGGCCAAGCCGCAGGAAACCGCCACCGCCGCGCGCGGCAATGACTCCGACCTCTACTGATCCAACCTCAAACTATCATAAACCATGAAAACCTTGTTAAATACCCTGCTTGTGTTGACTGTGGCATTAACGTCGGCACTCGGACAGATCCAGGTGGGAAAAAGTGTCATGATCACCATTTCAGGGGTGCCTTCCGAGGAAAAGGGACGCATCGACGGTCCCTACCGGGTGGCGGACAACGGCACGATCAACATGCCCTTCATCGGCTCGGTCTCGGCGGCGGGTTTGAAGCCTGAGTCCCTTGCCAGTGCCCTTGAGGCGCGGTATCGCAGCGCGCAGATCTATCGCCAGCCGACATTCCAAGTGGTTGCGGACACCGAAGGCAGCCAACTCGAGGAAGCAGTCGTGGTTCTGGGCGGGCAGATCGGTCGGCCCGGTCCCGTCAAATACCAGCGCGGGCTCACCCTTTGGCAGGCCATCCAGATGGCCGGCGGCCCCACTCCTTTCGGGACGATTCAGCGGATCAAAGTCACCCGGGAGGGCAAGCAACGTCAGTATGACCTGACGGAGATCCAGAATATGAATATTCCGCTGGAACCCAACGACGCGATCGAAGTGCCCCAGAAACGTCCTTGGGAGACCAGATGACCCGGAAAACCGTCGCGGGTAGCCTGAAATCCGCCCTATTGTGAAACCTTCTCCGCCGCCATGCGTCCCCCGGTGAGATATTTGCGGACGCTGGCGGCCATCACCCTTGGATTTGCCTGCAGCACCGTCTGCCGGGCGGTGGAATTTCCTGCCAAACCACTCGAGGATTTCAAGTCGGAGGATTTCCGCACCCGCGAGACCGCCCAGGCAGGCCTGCTGGAGTGGTCGAGGAAGAATCCCGGCATCGCCATGGAGCGCTTGTTCATCCTCTCGCAGTCGGCGGATGATCCCGAGGTGAGGGAGCGCTGTCTCGCCGTGCTGCGTGAGCTGATCGGTGATCAATACCTCAAGGAGGGCGAGGGCTACATCGGCATCCGGATGCAGGACGAGACCGCCACTCTTCCGGACGACCCCAAGCCGCGCTCGGTCATCCGCATCCTTCAAGTGGTGCAGGACTCGCCCGCACATCTTGCCGGGTTGAAGGTCAACGACCTGATCACCGGCCTTGACGACCGGATCTGGCGTGATGGCGCCGCCTCCCAATTCTTCATGCAAACCGTCCGCGAGTTCAAACCCGCCAGCCACATCACCCTGTCCATCCTGCGCGACGGCAAAGCGATGGACGTCAAGGTGAAGCTGGCGCGCCGTCCGCTCTTTGCCGACAATCCCTTCCTCGATGGAAGCCAGGTCGATCTGGAGGCCGCCGAAAAGGCCGCCAAGGAGGCCTATTTCCGCCGCTGGATGGATGCCCGCAAGGCGCGGGAATGATCAAATGGCGGATTTTGGAAATCGACATCCGGAAAACCCGTGGCAGTTTCTTGAAACATTTCACACCTCCGCATCGCTTCATCCACGATCATGTCCTGGTTTAAAAACGCCCTCTGCGCCACCCTTGCCGCCACCCTCACCATCTCCGCTCACGCCCAGCGCGCGGATTTCAATGAGGTTGGCCGCCAGATGGCGATCATGCTGCAGAACAGCCATTTCGCGCGACTGCCTTTCAACGAAGAGCTCAGCCGCCGTTTTCTGGATGACTATCTGAGCGATCTCGATTTCCAGCGGCTCTACTTCACCCAGCAGGATGTGGATCGTTTTGCCGCGGAATATGGCGATCGCCTTCATACCCTCCTCTTGCAAGGCAACAGCATGACCCCCGCCATCGAGATCTACCGGCTGTTCGAACAGCGGGTCGAAGAGCGTGTGGCGCTGGCGGAAAAGATCCTCAA
>JALOTT010000563.1 GCA_025457745.1 Verrucomicrobiota bacterium | reverse complement strand
ATCATCACCAGTGACTCACTATGTCTAGGCAGTTCATTACACACATGAGTAGGCGCAAATGGAATTGGCTCTTCGCCGGGGTCGGCACTGTTGCCGCAGCGATGCTATTTTCCGGCTGCAAGGGTGTTCCCACCAAGACTGAAAAACAGTCGCGAGCCGATTTGAAGGCGGTGACGCAAGTTTATCGGCCCGGCGAGCGTAAGGCGACGCTGCACCCGCTTGATACAAACGCCACGCTCGGCACGTTCCTCACTTACGCCATGCTGAACCAGCCGCGCGTCGAGGCGGCTTACTACGATTACGCGGCGGCGGTGGAGCGCATCACGGTTGAGCGGTCGTTGCCCGATCCCAGACTCTCCTTTGAGTCTGACATCGCGGATATCGTGATGACCGTGATGCCGGGGCTGATGCAGGAGTTTCCCGGTCCAGGCAAGCTGAAGGCGGCGGCCAACGTCGCCACCGCTGAGAGCCGGACGAAGTATTTTGCGTTTGAGAATTCCGTGCTGCAGGCTGCGTTTTCGCTCAAGCGCGCCTATTACCAGCTCTGGTTTCTGGATGAGAACATTCGCATCAATCGCCAGACGCTCGACTTGCTGGCCGAACTGGAAGAAATCGCTCGCTCGCAAAACTCCGCGGGCAAAGTGACGTTGCAGGATGTCTATCGCGCCCAAATCGAGCAGGACCAACTGACGACGGAAATCGAGAACCTGGAGGATTCGCGCCGTCCGCTGATCGCGCAACTCAAGGGCGCGCTCGGACTGAGGCGCGACCAGGCTGACCCGCCGCAGCCCACGCGATTTGAATCCACGCCGCTGGATTTGAACGGCGACGCCTTGCTCGATACGGCGTTTGCGCGAAATCCCCGGCTCAAGATGATGGAAGCCGACGTGCGGATGGCGGAGGCGGCCATCGCGCTGGCCCGCAAATCAAGAGTGCCCGACTTCAGCCTGGGATTGATGGCGGACGTCAAGGCCGCGCCCACGATGTTTCGCCCGCAGGCCGGGATGACGTTGCCGATCTGGCGCGACAAAATCGCGGCGCAAATCGCGCAAGCGCAGGCCACCAAACGCGCTGCTGAAGCCCGCCTCACGTCCGAGCAAATCATGGTGACGGTGGATTTCGCGATGAAGAGTTACGACTACCGCGAAATCACCCGCAATCTGGCACTCTTGCAGGACAAGTTGATTCCCAAAGCCCGGCAGTCGCTCGCCGTGGCGCGGGCCGGTTATCTGGCGGGGCAGGTGGATTTCTTTGACCTTCTTGACGCCGAACGCACGCTGCTGAATTTCCAGTTGCAGGAAGTGGAAGCGCGCACGCGCCGGGAGATCGTTCTGGCGGACTTGTCGCTGACCATCGCTGGCATCGCTCCCGAGGGTGCGCCGGTCCTGCCGACTGCTCCAAATGCTTCCGTTCCGCAATCGAACAATTCAACTGGACGTTAATCATGAAAATCATCGGCAAACACATTCAACTGATTGGCATCCTAGTCCTGACAGTTTTTGTGGGGGCGGCCGCCGGCCTCTACTTCGATCTGCCCGGCCGTCTTCAAAAAGCGAGGGCTAAAAGTGTCGCCAGCGAACAATACACCTGTCCCATGCACCCTGACGTGGTGAGCGCCAAGCCAGACAATTGCCCCAAGTGCGGCATGGCGCTGGTTTCAGCAAGCGAAGCAAAGACCGGCCACGCCGGTTGCTGCTCCGACAAGAGCGCCAGCCCGGCCATCCACCGGTTCCCGGCTGGACAACCGACGCGCCGGAAAGCAAAGCGGACTCAACCAACCCTCCGACACGTTCCTCTCATTGATTTGCGTATGAAATCCAAACTTGTTTTCGTCCTCATTGCCATCGTTGCTGTCGCCGGCGCGTTTTTTATTGGTCGCTCGACCGGCCATAGGCACGCCGCCACGGGTGAAAGTTCTCAGGCAGCCAAAACCCTTTACACCTGCGGCATGCACCCAAACGTGATCCAGGACGAGCCCGGCAACTGCCCGATTTGCGGGATGAAACTCACGCTCATCAAGCGCTCGACTGGCGGCGCTCCCGCGGCCGGCTCCGGCGAGCGGAAGCTCAAATACTACAAGTCCACGATGATCCCCGGCGAAGTTCGCGACAGTCCGGGCAAAGACAGCATGGGCATGGACATGGTGCCGGTTTACGAAGACGAAGCGGCAGCGGCGGATGCAGCCACCATCTCAATTGACCCGGTCACGATCCAAAACATGGGCATTCGTTCCGCAACGGTCACACGCGGTCCGCTGCGCCGCGTGATCCGAACGGTAGGCACGATTGATTACAACGAACCTGCGCTGGCGGATGTCACGACCAAATTCAAAGGCTGGATCGAAAAGCTCTACGTGGATGCCACCGGCAAGCAGGTTCACAAAGGCGAGCCACTCTTTGAAATCTATTCGCCCGAACTCTACAGCGCCCAGACGGAATACCTGCTGGCTCTCCGCGGAGCACCGGCGACGGACCCGGCGGGACGGAATGCATTGCTGGAAAGCGCCCGGCTCAAATTGAAGTTCTTCGACATCTCGGACGAGCAAATCGCCGAACTGGAGAAGACCCGCCAACCGACCAAGACACTGCGCGTGGCCGCGCCGATTGACGGGTTCGTGACCGAGAAGATGGTGGTGGAAGGGATGATGACGGAGGCTGGGATGAAACTCTACCGGCTGGCGGATCTCGGTTTGGTTTGGGTTTACGCGGAAGTCTATGAGCAGGACCTGCCGTTCATTCAACTGGGCCAGGAGGCGCTCGTCACCCTTTCTTACCTGTCGGACCGGCAGTTTCGCGGGCGCGTCACTTACATTTACCCGACGGTGGACGAAAAGACCCGCACGGCCCGCGTGCGCATGGAGTTTCACAATCCTGGCTATCTGCTGAAGCCAGGCATGTTTGCCAGCGTGCAATTGCGGGCCGAACTGGAACCTTCGGCGCTGCTGGTGCCGGACATGGCCATCCTGCGCAGCGGCGAAAGAAACACAGTCTTTGTGGCGCTCGCCGACGGCAAGTTCGATCCGCGCACAGTCACGCTCGGTCCGCGCGCGGAGGACGACATGTATCAGGTTTTGAGCGGCCTGAACGAGGGCGAGCGCGTCGTGACCTCCGGGCAGTTCATGCTCGATTCGGAGAGCCAGTTGCGCGAGGCCATCCAGAAAATGCTTCATCCCAAAAAGCCGGGCGCGGCCCAGCAGGTCGTAGCCGAAGGATCCGCAAGCGTGCAAGAAGCCGATTCGCCATCAGCCGCAGAACCACACACCTACGTCTGTCCGATGCCGGAGCACGTTTCCATTGAGTATCAACATCCGGGCAAGTGTCCCTTGTGCGCGATGACTTTGGTGCCTGTCTCGGCGGCGACGCTGGCGAAAATGCAGCCCGGCGGAAAGGTCGAGCATTACACCTGCCCCATGCCCGAACACAGCGACGTGAAACTGGACAAACCGGGCAAGTGCCCCAAGTGCGCCATGACGCTCATTCCCGTGATG
>JALOTT010000239.1 GCA_025457745.1 Verrucomicrobiota bacterium | reverse complement strand
GTTCGCCGATGTCCAAAAACATCCCGAAAAAATCCAAGGGCTTTTGACACCGTTTTGTTAGCCACGTATGTAGTGTTATTTATACGCGGACATGTAGCGCCGAAATTGCCGCCGGATTTTCACAAGCCTGTATCGCGCACTCGGAGCGAGATGTTTTCTGAATTGGGCGAATTCTTCAAGCTGCATGGGCATTGCAATGTTCCCGCCGATTGGCAGGCAAATCCCGAACTGGCACGCTGGGTTTATCACCAGCGCGCAGCAAAGCAACGGAACAACCTGACGGCTGACCAAGTGCGGCAGATGGACGAAATCGGTTTTGCTTGGAACACGAATGATGGTGAATGGGAAACCATGTTCGCAAAGCTGGTTGAGCATCTCCGGCCAATGCACAACGAAAAACCGCGTGACCGTGTCATGGATGCACAATTGCGAAGGTGGATAGTCACCCAGCGGCAATTCAAAAAGAATGGTGAACTCGACGCAGCACGCGAACAAAAACTCAACGGCATCGGTTTCGAATGGCAACCGCTTTCCAAACAATGGCTGCAAATGTTTGAGTTGCTCAGCCAATATCATTCTGACCACGGACACTGCCGCGTTCCGGCAAAGTGGGCAAAGAATCCGAAGCTGGCGAGTTGGGTCGCGGTTCAAAGGGCGCGAAAACCGGCGGGCAAGCTCTCCGCTAAACGCGTCGCCGCACTGGATTCTCTCGGGTTCTCATGGAGTGGGCGGGCATCTTCGGGAAAGGCGTGGGAAGCAATGTTTGCTACTCTTAAACAATTTCGCCAAGAAAATGGTCACGCAAATGTTCCGCAGAAATATGCTGCGAACAGAAAACTTGGCTGGTGGGTGTCAATACAGCGACGGGATCGTCGGAAAGGCAAACTGGATTCACAGCAGACTGCACAACTTGATGGAATCGGTTTTAACTGGTCGCCGCAAAGTGGCGGCACGCCACCTGATGACGCGGGGTGGAAAGCAATGCTCGCGGCGCTTCAAGCATTCAAAAGCGAACACGGTCATTGCCGAGTTCCTGGGCAATGGTCATGGGTGAGAAACCAACGGGCCGCAAAACGGTATAAACGCCCGATTATGGCAGAGCGGGCCAAGCGTCTTGATGAACTCGGTTTTGTTTGGACGCTCATTGAGCCGATGAGTTGGGAGATAATGTTCGCGACACTCGTTGAGTTCAAAAAAGTTCACGGTCATTGCAACGTTCCGCAAAAATCACGCCAACATATATCGGTCGAACAAAAGCGGCTTGGAAAATGGGTGAATACCCAGCGCACACACTACAAGCGAAGCACGCTGCGTCACGACCGGAAGCAGCAACTTGATTCAATCGGCTTTGTTTGGAATCTGCGTCCAAACCTCGCGCCTGCGCGGTGAAGATTTCTTTCGCCCTTTCAGGGCTTGGAATCTATTTGCCGATTAACCCAGGGCGTTGCCCTGGGCTATCATCTGCCGGGCTTTCAGCCCTTCAGAGCAAGTTCGCTTCTTTGCCAGTGATTGCACGTGCCGCTCGATGCGGCTGCTCGCTTCGATGAGTTGTTCGTAACTGGTCGCGAAACAGGCGCGGCAGAATCCTGCGCCATTTTCGCCGAACGCCGTCCCGGGCACCATCGCCACCTTCTCCGTTTGCAGCAGGCTGAGGGCAAAATCTTTTTCGTTCAGCCCGGTTTTTGAAACGTTCGGGAAAGCGTAGAACGAGCCGCGCGGCAGGTGGCATTTCAATCCGATTTCATTGAACCGGCGCACGATGAAGTCGCGGCGGTGCTGGTATTGGTCACGCATCGCTTTCATGGCGTCCTCGCCGCGCACGAGCGCTTCGGTAGCTGCCTCCTGGCTGAGGATGGAAGCGCACATCATGGAGTATTGATGCACCTTCATCATCGCCTCGATGAGCGCCGCCGGGCCGCACGCGTAGCCGATGCGCCAGCCGGTCATGGCGAACGCCTTGGAGAATCCGTGCAGGAAAATCACCCGCTCTTTCAGACCGGGCAGGCTCGCGATGCTGGTGTGTTCGCCCTCGAAGGTGAGTTCGGAATAAATCTCATCGCTCAACACGAGCAGGTCTTTTTCGACGGCGAATTTCGCAATGGCTTCGATTTGTGCGCGGTTGCAAGTGCCGCCGGTGGGATTGCACGGCAGGTTCAACACGAGCAATTTCGCGCCCGGCTGCCACGCTGCGCGAAGCGCCTCGGCGGTGAGGGCAAAATTGTCTTTCGCGAACGTCGGCACGGGGATCGCCTCACCGTGGACGAGCGTAATGCTGGGATGATAACTCACGTAGCAGGGCTGGTGGAACATCACCTTGTCGCCGGGATTCAGCAGCGCGCGGAACGCGATGTCCAGCGCCTCGCTCACCCCGACGGTGACGAGAATTTCGTCCTCCGGGTTGTAACTGACGGAAAAAGTCTTCTCGCAATAACGGCTGATAGCCCGGCGCAGTTCGATGAGGCCGAGGTTGGACGTGTAGTGCGTCTTGCCTTTCTCCAGCGCGTAGATCGCGGCCTCGCGAATGTGCCACGGCGTATCGAAATCCGGCTCGCCAATACCGAGCGAGATGACGTCCTTCATCTTGGCGACGACCTCGAAAAAGTCGCGGATGCCTGACTTGGGCAGGTTGACGACGTGCCGGGCGATGTAGCGGGAGGAATCCATACGTGGTTGAATCAAGCGGGAAACGTTCAACATTCAACATTCAACGCCCAACGTCGAAGTAGCATCATTCGGAAATCCATTGAAAGTTCGAAGTTGAATGTTAAGCGTTGAATGTTTTCCCGCCTTTCAAGGCGACACTTTCAGCCGTTCGCTTTCCTGCGTTCCTGCGTCCAGCATGAAGCCGTGTTCCTTGTAGGAGCGCAGCATGAAATGCGTGGCGGTGGAAATCACGCCTTCGATGGTGGCGAGCTTTTCGGAAACGAACGCCGCGACTTTTTGCAGGCTCGAGCCGCGCACGAAAACCAGCAGGTCGTAGCCGCCGGACATGAGGTAGCACGACTCGACTTCGTCGAAGCGGCTGATGCGTTCGGCGAGGCGATTGAAACCGCCGCCGCGCTCGGGCGTGATGCGCACCTCGATGACCGCGCGCACCAGTTCGGCGTCTTCCAAGACGAGGTTCAGCACCGGACGGAAACCCAGCAGCACGCGCTGTTGTTTCAGTTGGTCCAACTCGCGATTAACATCGGCCTCCGACAACTTGAGCACCTGCGCCATCTGCGCGGTGGTCAAACCGCCGCCTTCGAGCAATAATTTAATGATCGGCTTCATACGTGCGGTCATTCTCCTCAAAAACCGGCCACAAATCCACACCAAATCTCGGTTTGAAAGCTCCAAGTGGCTGTAGTAGCGTTTGCCTGTGGCAGTAACTGCTCAAACCTACCGATACATCGTCAACGCGCCTGGCGTTCGCGGCGGCAACGCACGGGTGGAAGGCACGCGCATCGGCGTGCATGACGTCATCGGCCTCCTGCAAAACGGCGAGACGATTGACAGCTTGATCGCGACATGCTTTCCAGATTTGAGCAGGGCGCAGGTTTATGAGTGTCTTGCCTATTACGAAGATCATCGTGGCGAAATTGATCTGCTGGTCGCCAGACAGATGTCTCCGCCGGACGGGCAATGACCTTTCTGCTCGATCACGATACGCCGGATGACCCTGCCTATTCGCTGAACGCCCTCGGCCATCAAGCTGTTTTCCTGCGTGACGTGTTGGCGGAAGAAGCCGAGGACGAGAGCGTCCTGGCTCACGCGCATAAGCAGGGCTGGGTCATCATCACTTGCAACCGCGACGATTATCTAGCTCTGGCGAAGTCCAAGCCGCACAACGGTCTGATCATTTCGATTCGGAGGAAGACGCGCGTGGCCGAACGCGTCGCGCTGATTCGCCTGCTTGATCGTGCCGGCGTGTCCGGCATTCGCCATAACATCAATTTCGCGTAACTCACTTTGAAAGCACTAGTACAAACCAGAGACACACGAACGGAAAGAGTTTTCCTCGTCGGCGTGGAATTGAAATCCGGCGAGACGCGCGCAACCCGCGAGTCGCTCGATGAACTCGGCGAACTTGCGGAGACGGCCGGCGGCGAAGTCGTTGGCGAAGGCACGCAAAAAGTCGAAATTCTTAACCCCGCCACCTACATCGGCAAGGGCAAGGCGGAGGAGTTCGCGAAATTCTGCAAACAGCACGACGTGGATACGGTCATCTTCGACGACGAGCTTTCGCCCGCGCAGACCCGCAATCTGGAAAAGATTTTTGAGATCAAGATTCTCGACCGCACGGCACTCATCCTAGACATCTTTTCGCAACGCGCCCGCACGCGCGAAGGCAAACTCCAGATCGAACTCGCGCAGCTTCGGCATTTGCTCCCGCGCCTGACGCGGTTCTGGGGTCACTTGTCGCGGCAATCGGGCGGCATCGGCATGCGCGGTGGCGAAGGCGAAACGCAACTTGAAGCCGACCGCCGGAAAGTTTCCGAGCGCATTGATCGCATCACGAACGACCTCGACGCCGTTCGTCGCCAGCGCGAGACGCAGCGCGCCGGACGTCAGCGCAGCCAGTGGCCGCTCGCGTCCATCGTCGGTTACACCAACGCGGGCAAATCCACGTTGCTCAACAAGCTCACCGGCGCGGATGTTTTGGCCAAGGACATTTTGTTCGCCACGCTCGACCCGACCACGCGCCGCCTGCGCTTGCCGACCAACCAGAACATTTTACTCACGGACACGGTGGGTTTCATCCGCAAGCTGCCGCACGGGTTGGTCGAGGCGTTCAAGGCCACGCTGGAAGAAGTGGTGCAGGCGGACTTGCTGTTGCACGTCGTGGACGTGAGCCATCCGCAGGCGGACGAGCAAATCGCGGCGGTGAACACGGTGCTGAACGAACTCGGCGCGGGGGACAAACCGACGATGATGGTTTTCAACAAAGTGGACCAACTCAACGGCGGCAACACGTTGACGCGCCTGCGCGAGCTTTACCCAAACTCCGTGGCGATTTCCGCGAAGACGGGCAAGGGCGTGGAGGAATTGCTTTCCGAAATCAGCACGCAAATCCGGCCCGAGCGCGAGTTGCTGGAACTGCGCATCCCGCACGAGGAAGCGGCAACCATCGCGCGATTACACAAGGTGGGGCAGGTTTTGGAGCGGCGCTATCTGGCGAAGACGGCGAAGTTCAAGGCGCGCATCCCGCCGCATCACCACGCGGAGTTCGCGGAGTTTATTGTAAATCCGTAAACCGCGAAGTGCCCGCAACACCCCGAAGCGGGGCGAAATACTCTTTGGGGTTTTGTACTTCATTCCCCTTGCTGGTAAAACCTTTCTCTCCAACGGATGAAAAGTTCCAATGGATTTTTTGGCCCAATTCCACATCCGTTGGCACTTTTCATCCGTTGGACAAACCCCTGCCGAAACCTCACCAATGGCAGATAGGGGAATCAAGTGCCCAGCCCCAAAACTTTTTTCGTGTCTTTCGTACTTTTCGCGGTTAGAAACACGCCATGCCTGACTCCATGCGCCTCAAAGACCAGCCCGCCAACGAGCGGCCGCGCGAACGGCTCGCTGCGCATGGACCGGACGCGTTGAGCCACGCGGAGTTGATCGCCATTCTTCTGCGCACGGGATTGAAGGGACGAAACGTGGTTCAGGTTGGACAAAAGCTGTTGCAGAAATACGGCTCGTTACACGCGCTGGCGCTGGCGAAGGTGGATGATTTGCGGCAGGAGGCGGGCATCGGCCGCGACAAGGCGGTAACACTCGTG
The DNA here is from genome assembly GCA_025457745.1 of Verrucomicrobiota bacterium. Taxonomy (GTDB): domain Bacteria; phylum Verrucomicrobiota; class Verrucomicrobiia; order Limisphaerales; family JADLHS01; genus JALOTT01. The sequence continues at coordinate 492 of JALOTT010000239.1, read as the reverse complement.
GCGGCCTTCGCACTGGCCCGGCGAATGGAACAGGAAAAGCGCGATGAATCGCCGGTGCTCGACAATCCTGAGACGGTCGTGAATTACATGCGCGAAACAAACCGGCTGCGGGAAAATGAAACCTTGCAGGTGTTGCTGCTGAACGTCCGCCGCCGGTTTATTCGGATGGAGGAAATCTCCGACGGCACTCTCGACACGATTCTGGTCCATCCCCGCGAGGTGTTCCGGCAAGCGATCGCCGCGAACGCCGCCGCGCTTCTGCTCGTCCACAACCATCCCAGCGGCGACCCGACGCCCAGCGAGGCGGACATCAAGGTGACGCGCGACCTCATCCGCGCCGGGCAGTTGCTCAAGATTGACGTGGTGGACCACATCATCCTGGGCCACCGGACAGACGAGCGACCGCGGGACTTCGTGTCGCTGCGCGAACTGGGTTACTTCTACTCATGAATGGGATGCCTCCAACGCGGAAATGCACCGCTACCTCCCGGC
>JALOTT010000238.1 GCA_025457745.1 Verrucomicrobiota bacterium | reverse complement strand
GTTTTCATGCGGCGAATTTTATCAGCACCTTTTTTCCAAGACGACGGATTTCGTCATCCTTTTGTCATTTTTTTCCCTGAGTTACCGGAGATGCCCATAAATCAGTCCCAACGGGGACAACATAAAAACTCCTACCGGCGCGGCTCGCTCATGCGGAACGCGCTGGTAGGAGTCATCAGCCCGTCACCCGGCGGTTTTCCCCCAACGAGGGGAGGCAGAATCGATTGCCGTTGTTGGGCGGTGATTACTCGCGCAAACTCAACAACGCAACTTCATCCTGTTCCGCGCTTCGCTCACCGGCTCGGGGATTTCTCCATGCCATAAACCAGAATCTTAAAACTGCCGGCAACGGCGTTCGGCCGCCGCTGGCCCTCGCTGCCTTTCTCGTACTCCGCCGCGGCCAGATAGGTTTTGTGCGTTGCCGGATCCAGCGTCATGGTGCGCGAGCCGCGCGCGGTCTTGAGCGTCTGCACGACGGTGAGTTTGTCGGGCGCGTCCTCGTGCGCGATGGTCACTGTGCCGTCGCTGCAGGATGCGAAGGCGAGTTGCGTGGCAGGATCGAAGGCGTTGGCGTCCACGCCATCGCCGATGGGCACGCTGCCGACGACCTTGCCGGTGGTGTAGTCCAGCATCACCATGAGCTTGTTGCCGCAGCCGAGAAAGAGCCGGTGGTGCTTCAAGTCAATCGCCATGCCGGAGGCTTCCGCGCCCGGCGCGATGGGCCAGTGGGCGACGATTTCATGCTTCGCCGAGTCAATCGCGACGACTTCACTCTTGTCTTCGATGTTCACGAAAACGCGATCAATGTCGGTGTCGGCCTGCGCGAACTCGGGTTTGCCGCCGAGCGGAATCGTGGCGACCACTTTGCCGGACTTCGCGTCAATGACCGTGGCGGATTTCGCGCGGCCGTTGAAGGCGTAAACCTCCTCGCGCTTGGGCTCGAACATGATCGCGTCCGGGTTTTCGCCCGTCTCAACTTTGGAAAGCGTTTGCAGGGTTTTGAGGTCCACGATGCTGACCTTGTTCTCGCGGCCGTTGCTGGTGAAGGCGCGGCCGAGCTTTGGGGCGACGGCGATGCCGTGGATGCCGGGCGTGTTGGTGATCTCGCCTACGACCGCGTTCTGGTCGAGGTCAATGACGACCGCCTTGGTGGCATGGCTGACGTAAAGCCGCCGGGCGGCGGAATCCACGGACAGGTAATCCCAGCCACCTTCCCCACCGACGGCGATGGTTCTAGTGAGCGTGTAATTCGCGTCAGCAGCGGGTGCGGAAGCCACGGCAAGCAAGGACAGGCTTAGGAAGAAACCGGCGAGTTCAAGAGAGTTTTTTTTCATGATGTGATTTGCGGCTGGGGTGAAGCATAAGCCCTGCGGAGATGCAGGCTCAAGGTCTTGTTCATTATAATCATGTCAGTTACTTGCTGCGTGCCATCGGCAAACGCAGCGAGGCAACCGTTTCCTTCCCGGGTGTGGAAGCCAGACGGAGTTCGCCGCCGTGCGCCTGCGCAATCCATCGCGCGATGCTCAAGCCCAGCCCGCAACCTTCCACCGCGTTGCTGTGGCTCGGGTCACCGCGGAAGAACGGATCGAACACGCGCGACAGAACTTCCGGCGCGATGCCTGGACCGGTGTTGGTGATGGTGAGTTCAACCGCATCTTCCTGCCGTCGTAACGCGATGGAAACCGCTCCGTTCGGGACGTTGTACTTGATGGCGTTGTCGGTCAGGTTGAGCAGCAACTGGCGCAGGCGATGACGGTCGCCGCTAACGGTCGCCTCATCGCAAGCTTTCAACTCCACTTGGAGGCCATGCGGCCGTGCGAGGCTCTGGGCGTCCGCGAACGCTTCGCGAACGAGTTCATCCAGACGCACGGCTTCGCGAGCGAGCGCGATCTGGCCGGCATCCGCTTTCGTCAGGAGCGTCAGGCCGTCCACGATCTTGGTGAGGCGCTGCACTTCATCCAGTTCGCTCTCCAACCGCTCGCGTTGCGCGGCGGGCAGCGCTTCGTCCTGCAAGGCGGTTTCCAGTTCGCCGTGCATGACGGTGAGCGGCGTCTTCAGTTCGTGCGAGGCGTGGAGGGTGAACTCCCGTATGCGCAGGAAAGAGCGATCCAGCCGTTCGGTCATGGCGTTGAAAACTTCCGTGAGGCGATCCATCTCGTCGCCGTTGCCAGTCCGCGGGAGTTGCTCGGCCAGATTGTGCTCGTTGATCTGTCCGGCGGCTTGCGTGAGCGCGGCGACGGGGGCAAGGGACTTGCGCATGAGCCACCATCCGCCGGCCAGCGCCAGAAGCACCGCCGGAACACCGCACCAAAGGATGTTTCTCAAGCCCTCGCGAAAGTCTTCTTTGTCCGCCTCCAGCTTGCGCGGATTCGGATTTGGGTGCGGCTCGGGCGCGAACTGAACATACGTCATCACGCCCATGGCCAGCAACGAGACGAACATGATCGCCGCATACCAGAGTGTGAGCCGTGTGCGGATCGTCACGACGGCTCCTTCATCACGTAGCCGAGCCCGCGTACGGTGTGCAGCAGCTTCGGCTCAAAATCATGGTCAATCTTCTCGCGCAGGCGCTTGATGTTCACGTCCACAAGATTGCTGCCAGGATCGAAATCGTAGTCCCAGACTTTTTCCAGAATCGCCATGCGCCCGCAAATCCGCCCCGCCGAGAGCATCAGGAATTCGAGCAGGCGATATTCCCGCGCGGTCAGTTCGATCACGTGCCCGCCCCGGCTGGCCCGACGCGTGACGGTGTCCAGCGTGAGATCTGCCACGCGCAGCACCGGGGATTTCGCATCGCTGCCCCGCCGCCCCAGCGCCCGGACGCGCGCGACCAGTTCGGCGATCACGAACGGCTTGGGCAGGTAATCGTCCGCGCCGGCGTTGAGGCCATCGATGCGTTCGTTGACTTCGCCGCGCGCGGAAAGGAGCAGGACCGGCGTGGGGTTCCGGCGCTCGCGCAGTTGCTTGAGCACGCTCAAGCCATCGCGACCCGGCAGCATGATGTCGAGCACGATGGCGTCAAAGGGCGTGGCGCGGGCGGCGGCGAGGGCGTCGTTGCCGTTGGCGCAAACATCTGCTGCAAAGCCCTCCGCTTCGAGCGCCTTGCGGATGAACGAGGCGGTTTTTCTTTCGTCTTCGACGACCAGCACGCGCATGGCGGGATTATCACTTTGGGCAACCGTGCCTGACGAGTCTCGATTTTGCCGCGTCGCGCCGGCTGGAACCGCAGGCCAGTGGCCAGTTCATTTCGGCGCCGGGCTCCCCGCCGGAAGGACTCCCGCGCGCTGAAGCAGGTTGCGCAGGTCCTTGTCCGCTTCGAGAAAGGCGGCGTTGAGCGTCTTGTCATTCTTCACGTAATCCTGTTGCAGGTAGGACTGCGTCAACGCGTAGCGACCGGCGATGAGTTTGAGGTCCTCCGGCGTGGGGTTGCGCTTGTTGCTCAGGCCATCCTGGTTCAGGTCCTCGACCAGCTCGCGCCGTTGGTCCGGCTTGAGTTGCGGATCGAGGGTGGCCTGGTGATACAACTCCAGCGCCTTGTCGTTCGCGCCGACGAAACTCAACGCCAGCCGTCCGATCGCCTCTTTGCTGTCCGCGTCCACCACCCGCCCGTCGTAAAAAGTTTGCGCCGCGACCTCCAGACTCTTTTCGCCGAGCGCCTGTTGCAAATAGCGCAACGCGCTGCGGTCCACTTTACCATCGGCTTGCACGAGCCCCGCCTGGGCGACGCTGGCGAACGACGTGTCCTTGAGTTGCACCAGCACGTCGTAAAGGCCTTTGCGCTCGGCTGGGTCGGTGACCTTTCCACCCGTCAGCAGGTTGCGCGCGGCGGTCAAGGTGGCGTCACGGTATTTGCCCGGCGACAATTCTTCCAGGAGTTGCGAGAGATAGGCGAGTTCGGCGGAGCGCCCGGTCGCAGTGAGGGTTTCAGCAAGAATCTGCTCGCCGTCCACGCCGCCAATCTGGCGGACCACATCGAACAAGCCCATCCGCAGGGAGGGCGGCAGCATGGTGCTGCTGGGGCCGCCGCCACCGCGGCTCCCGTTGCGGCCGGCGCTCGTGTAGGCAACATCGCGATTGCCGGCCAGAAATTCCCGGATGGCGGGCAACGCGGAGGCGCCGCTTTGCGCGAGCTGATCGAGCAACGCCAGGATGCGATATTGCGCGCGGGCCTGGCCGGGGCCAGGCGTGACTTGAATCGTGGCGAGTTCGTTCAGCAACTCCTGCGGACTGCGCACGGTGATCGCGGGAGCAGCAGTGGCGGTTTCATCGGGCGACGCGGCCACCCGTCGGGCACGGGGTTCTTCCACGGCGCCGGCGGCAGGAGCGGCGGTATTCTCAGAAACCTCCGTTGCCGTTCCGGTGGTTGCGGCTGGGGGAGTGGATTGCCGGTGGCTTAGCCACAATGCTGCGGCGGCAAAGCCCACACTGGCAGCCACCATGATCGTAAGCATCTGTTTCATAGATTTGTCATTGAGTTGAGTTGTTCCTGCGTCAACGCGAGATTCTCTCCGGCCCGGTTCGCCTATCGGGTGGTGTGTGATTTCAACACCACGTTGCCGCCGCCAGGCACTTCACGCACCACGCCCACGCCGGGCGCGTAGAATTTGAATTCAATTTCGCCGTCGTCGAGGACTTCCTTCACCTTCACGCAATTCTCGTAAGTGCCGGCGGGAACGGAAACGGTTTCGCCGACGGCCACCACTTCGTCGGCCTCGTGGATTTCCTGGTTCACGTCCTCGGACTTGAATTTGTCGCCCACCTTCGGATGCGCCGGGATGATGACGCCGGCGTGTTGCGTGTCCTTGCCGAACAGCCAGGCGCCCGAATGGCCCTTAACCTTGCCGTTGTCGTATTCGTCCACGTCTTCACCGAGGTAATAGACCGTGCCCTCGTCGTCCTGCGCGAAGTAGTCGAGCGTCACCTCCTCCAACGCGCCGTTCTTAAATTCGCGGTCCTCCATCACGAGCGCGTCAATCGTCTGGCCGGCGATTTTGAAGGCCTTGTGCTTGTTCGGCAGGATCGTGCGCTCGATACGAATCTTCATGCCGCCCTCCGTGCCTTCGAGGATGTCCTGCTTCAAATACGCCAGCGGCAGCAAAGGATTCGTGATGTCGCGCGGGTGGCTGAACTTCATAGCGGCCGAAACTTTTTTCCCTTTCGCCGCCTGCGCCTGCTCCGCCGCGCGATCGGCGGCATCGTCGTGCTTGGTCTCGACGAGCTTGCCGTCTTCGGTAATCACCAGATCGGCAATGCTGCCGTCCTTGTCCTTCACGCCGGCTTCATAGACCGCCTGGCCTTTGATCTTTCCGTTCTCGCGGTCCACGGATTGGCCTTTCACGCCGCCGTTGGCGAGCACCGTGGCGCGGACGGTTTCGGGCAGCTCGCTCCATTTCATCGCGTGTCCCGCCCAACTGATGGAAACCGGCCCGGCGCCGAGCACCAGGACAAACACCAAAATTCCTGTTTTCAGGTTGGCATTTTTCATTGTGATTGTTTCGTTGAGAGTTTGTGGGACGGACGGGAGACGAACCCGCCGCCAGTCAGGCGGCGGGCCGGTTTGGAAATGCTTACTTCTTTTCGTCCTTGCCATCGTCATCCTGCTCGGACTTCTTCTCCTTGGCTTGCTTCTTTTCCTTGGCGTCCTGCACCTTTTCCTTGGCTTCCTTCTCCTGGTCCGCGTGGTGTTCGGCATGCTGATGTCAAACGACCAGATGAGCTTTCCGTTTTCCTCTTCCAGCTCGCCTTCCTTGATCGTGCCGCCGGGCGCCTTGGTCAACGCCGTCTTCTCCGCTTCGGCCTTGGTGATCTTGGCCTTGGCTTCGAGCTTGGCGTCTTTGTCCTTCTTCTCCGCCTTCTCGGCTTTCTCCGCTGCGAGAGCGGAGGCGAGGCCTCCCGCGAGCAGCCCAACGGTCAGCACCGCACAGATGATGGTTTTGGTTTTCATGTTTCGATTTTTTTCATGTTTCGATTTTTTGTTTGTTATTTGTTCCGCCGGGACGCACCCGGCGACGCGCATTGCAGCAAAACCAAGTGACAGGGCCATGACAGGGCCATGACAGTTTCGTCATGTTGCCGGCCCGTCGGACCTCGCCTCCCCGCGATACTCGATCACCTTGACCTTTTCCAGCGTCACCAAACCGCCACCAATCATTGGGTCGAGCACCGGCAAGAACGTGTTGATCTTTTCCTCACTGTCCACGATTTCGATGACGAGCGGCAGATCCATCGAGAGCCGCAGAATTTTCGCCGTGTGCAGGCGGCTGGATTTGCCGAAACCCATCGGCCCGCGCAAGACCGTCGCGCCAGCGAGGTGCATTTCGCGCGCCTTGAGCACGATGGCTTCGTAGAGCGGCTGGTGATGCCAGCGGTCGCTTTCGCCGATAAAGATTCGCAACAGAACCGCGTCATGGGGGATTTGCATAAAGTCCTTTCTTAAACCACGAATGGACACGCATTCACACGAATTGTCATGGTAGGGCGCGTCACTCCGTGCGCGCCGGGCCACGATGTTTCATGAGCAGCGCGCACGGAGTGACGCGCCCTGCCGGCAACATTTAATTCGTGTCCCTTCGGGTTCATTCGTGGTTTTCGGTTTCAGTTTCCTTTCATCGAGGTGAGGGCCGCGCCGAGCAGATAGCCGAGCCACGTTGCAATCAAACAGACGGCCACGGACAACAAAACGTTTCCCCCGGCGTAAAACCACTCACGATCTCGCAACAGGTTGAGCGTTTGCAGGCTGAACGACGAAAATGTGGTGAACCCGCCACAAATTCCGATCATTGCGAACTGGGTGGTGAACGCGCGGGAATCCGAACTCATCCGACCTTCCGGCATCGTCAGCGCGGCAAAGACGCCAATGATGAAGGAGCCGATTACGTTGATGACGAGCGTTCCCATCGGAAACGTCTCGAATCGGGCTGAGACAATGCCGTTGAGCCAGTAACGGCTCACGCTGCCGAACGCGCCGCCGATTGCGATCCAGAGATAACTCATAATTTCCTACGAACGTAGCCGCGAACGTGAGTTCGCCGAATTATCCGCCGATTCACCTCGGCGGCTACTTTATTTTTCGCAGGAGTTATCAGCGCTGAAACAGTCAGGCGGTTTTCCTGTGATGGGATGGCAAACTCCATTGCCGTGGGAATTGTTACGAACCCGGAAGCCGGCCCGCAACCAGAAAAGAAAAACGGACGCGGGCGGGCGGTTCCTTCTCCCGGGGGTGAAGGTCGGGTTGAGCGTCGGGAATACACCATCTTCATTGTTCCCGTTCGGCGACGTTCCCGTCCCCTTCAGTCTCTTGACTCAGTGCCTTTCGCCACTAGCATCACGCGATGCCAATTGAAGCCCAAGTCCGCGTCGCGCGTCCCGCGCACCTTCTCGCATGAAGAAGCCTTCCGTCCTGATCATTTTCCTGACGGTCTTCATTGACCTCATCGGCTTCGGTATCGTTGTACCGCTCGTGCCGTTGTTCAGCAAACATTTCGGCGCGCACGGCTTCACCATCGGCGTCATCATCGCGTCGTTTTCCGCGATGCAATTCGTCTTCGCGCCGATCTGGGGGCGGCTTTCCGACCGCATCGGGCGGCGGCCGGTGTTGCTGGGCAGCACGCTGGGCGCGGCAGGGTCGTATGTGCTCTTTGCGCTCAGTTGCGGCTTGGAAAACCACACGCTCGCGTTGTGGATGATGATCGCGTCACGTGCGTTCGCGGGCATCTGCGGCGGCAACATCACCGTCGCCCAGGCTTACATCGCGGACATCACGCTGCCGGAACATCGCTCCAAGAGGATGGGCCTTATCGGCATGGCGTTCGGGCTGGGATTCATTTTCGGACCGATCATCGGCGGCGTCAGTTTGAAATATCTCGGCAACACCGGCCCCGGCTGGATTGCCGCCGGACTGTGCGCCGCGAATTTTCTTCTCGCGTTGTTCATCCTCGTTGAAAGCCGCAAGCCGGCCTCCGAGCGCGTCGCCCAACGCCCCCACCTCGACCAGTGGCTGCACACATTGCGCGCGCCCAAAATCGGTTTGCTCGTCATTGTTTTCTTCCTTGCCACGTTTTGTTTCAGTTGCTTCGAGAGCACGCTGCCGTTGCTGGTCAGCGATAATTTCCACCTCGACATTCGAAGTGATGAAACGTCGGCGACCACCGTGATGTACCTCTTCGCCTACTGCGGCATTATTGGCGCGTTCGTGCAAGGCGGCGCGATTGGCCGGCTCGTGAAAATGATGGGCGAGCCAAAACTCATCGCGCTTAGCCTGGTCCTCACGGCGATCAGCCTAGCCGCACTTCCGTTCATCAAAGGCACGGCTCAACTCTCGTGGGGAATCCTGCTCCGACCCGAAGGCTTGACGTGGGTTTGCATGCTGGCGGCGCTGGCGCTACTGTCGGTTGGAACAAACCTCACACGCCCGCCGCTGTTCGGCCTGCTCTCCAACCTCACGCACGAGCATGAGCAAGGTGCGAACCTCGGCGTCGCCCAAGGCGCCGGCAGTCTCGCGCGCATCCTCGGCCCGATCTTCGCCACCACGACGTTGCAATACCTGCCGCCCCTGCCCTATCTCACTTGCACGCTGGTCCTGCTTGGCACGGTCGTGGTATTCGCAAAGAAAATGGGGCGCGAACCGTCTCCCGCCTTGTCGGCTCAGCCCATCCGTGCGGCGAAATGAAGTTGGCGCGCGGAATTTATTCCGCTTCTCGACCTGCTAATCGGGAACTTCGGACGTCGGCGAGTTGCGTTTCAGTTCTCCGCGAAGAAACCGCGCGCGCCCTCATGCCCGGCGTCAGGAGTTGGCGGCGCTTTGGGCCGTTTCGGCAGAGTCACGGGTTGGTTGATGCGGTATTCCTTCAGCTCGGCATAGATGGATTGAGCGAGACCCGACTTGGTAAAACCAATCGTTTTTGCGCCCCGGATGCCGAAAAGTTTCTCCAGGTCCGCCGGTCCGTAATGTTGCACCACCGGGTAATGCTTGAAGTCCTCCAGAATTTCGGCGCGAACGGTTTCGGAGATGTCCTCCGTGATGAGCACGAAATGCAATTTGCCCTTGTTACGCCGCAGCGTGTCGCGGCCGATGAGTAAAATCCTCGCGCGCAAGACGAACGGAAACAATCGCTCCACCGACCGGGTTGGGACTTCACTTTTCATCCCGACAGCGTAACGGAGGGGGACTGTTCGCGACAGCCCATTTAACGGCTCCATCCGCTGTGCCCGTGGTGGAAAGTCCCAAGCCAGATTGCCGGCGCGTGATACGCATTGCGTCGCGCGGATGCTTGAGGCAGGATGAGCCGCGTGCGGCAGGCGCATTGATGGAACATGGCACAAACGAAACAAACCGCGGTCAAGGACAACCGGAAGCGAGTCCTGTTGGTGGACGACCATGCGGTGGTGCGATTCGGCATCGCGCAACTCATCAACCGGCAGACCGACCTCGTCGTGTGCGGTGAGGAGGAGGATGCCTCGAAGGCGTTGACCGCCATCGAGACGCTGAAGCCCGACCTGGTGATCGCGGACATTTCGCTCAAGGACAGCAGCGGCTTGGAATTGATGCGCAACATCAAGGCGAGCCATTCGGGGTTGCCGGTGTTGGTCGTCAGCGCGCACGATGAAAACATTTATGCTGAAATCGCGTTTCGCGCCGGCGCGTTGGGCTACCTGATGAAACAATCGGCGTTGGAACAAATCCCCACCGCCATTCGCCGGGTGTTGGCCGGGAACATCTACGTGAGCGACGCCATGGCCGCGCGGATGCTCCAGCAGCAGGTCCGCGGGCAGACCAACATCAACGAATCGCCGGTCAAGAGTCTGAGCGACCGCGAGCTTGAGGTTTTTCAATTGCTCGGCCGTTGGAAGAAGACCAAGGAAATCGCGGCCGAACTGCACCTGAGCGTCAAGACCGTCGAGTATTACCGCGAGCAGATTAAGAAAAAGTTGAATCTCAAGGGCGCGTCGGAATTGACGCAATACGCCACGTCCTGGGTCGAGCGCGAAACGCCAACCTGACGGCGTTTTTGTCTGAGCGATCCTCCCGATCGGTCGCGCGAATTTCCGTTTCCGGTTTTTTCCCGCCTCGTCCCCCGGAGTTTCCCTTGGATTCCCATTGGCACTGCTGCCGGGTAAAAGTCCCTGATCTGCCCCGATTGTGACCGGCATTGGCCCGACTTAGTGTGAGGGGAGGGCGGGCTGCTTGTTTGAGCGGCTGGATTTATGCAAAAATGTCTTTCACTCGAATTGAATAATCGCATCAAACTGTTGGTCGTGGATGATCATCCGGTCGTCCGCAAGGGGATCAGCCTGTGTCTCGCGCAACGTGAAAACCTCGTCATTGTCGGCGAGGCTGGCGATGGCCGGGAAGCGCTGCGCCTGGCGCGCGAGTTGCAACCCGACCTCGTGCTCATGGATGTCAACATGCCGGAGATGAACGGGCTGGCGGTGACCGAAGTGTTGCAGCGCGAACTGCCCAAAATCAAAGTGTTGATTCTCTCCGCGCACGGCCCTCTGGACGGCGTGATGCGCATCGTTCAGTCCGGGGCGCGCGGTTACGTGCTCAAGGAGTCGCCGCCCGAGGAACTGGTGCGGGCCATCGAAACGGTGCAAGCGGGCCAGACGTATTTCAGTTCGGAGGTTGCCCGCGCGGCGCTCAACCAGTACGTGCGCGGCGGGGAAGCTTCCCACGCGGCGCAACTGACCAGGCGCGAGCGCGAGGTGCTCACGCAAGTCGCCGAAGGTCTGAGCAACAAGGAAATCGCCGCTCAACTCGGCGTCGGCGTGCGCACCGTGGAAACCCATCGCGAGCGCAGCATGCGCAAGCTCAACATTCACACCATTGCCGGGCTGACGAAATTCGCGATTGCCCGGGGCTGGGTGTCGGTGGGAAGTGAAATCGCCGCCTGAGCGAGGCGAATCTCCCAACGCCGACGACGAACGGTCAGGGCCAATTTACAAGGCGGATGAAGCGCAAACTGCGTTTTGTCCGCTTTTCTTTTCCGCGTGCCGTCCTCGCCGAATCGCGCGGCGCGGTCGGGAACGGAAAGCCGTTCTTGAGTTCGACACTCGCCGCGCCTGTGGGGGCGCTTTTCTCTGCCGCGGCGGAGCATGGGGAGAGGATTCCCGCTGTGGAAACTGCTCGCGACCCGGTGAAGCCGCCTCACTGTTCCATTACAACCGGGCAGGTCACTCGCAGGAAATGATTCGTTCCGCCCGCGTCCAAATCAAGTTCCACGTCAGCGAATGGGTAGAGAAATGGCTGCTTCTCATCCGTTGCGATGCCTTGATAAAACGGTGCGACTTTCGTGATCGTGATTTTTTTGATCCCGACAGGGATTGGATCTACAGCAACTGCCAACCCTTTCCGGATTCGCTCCACAAACTGTTGAGGCGTGGGGAATGCCTCCAAGCGATACGGCTGGAAGTTGCGCCAATTAACTCGTAACTGATGCACTTTCCCTTCGTCGCCGAATTCAACGACGACACCGCCAGCCGTTCCCAACCCGGTGAACTCCATTCCGTCAATCCAGCGCACAAAGCACACGCCGCGGAGATCCACCGCACCGACGATGCGTTCCCCTCGTTTTCGGTCGGTGTAAGACCTCTCGGTCTTCATCCGGTAAACACGCAGTTCTGTAGAGCCGGATTTCCGCGCCAATTGGGAACTATCCACGCCAACGAAACGCAGATACTTCAAGGCCAGTCGGTAAGCTTCCTCCTCGCTTGGGATGCCCTTGGGCGACTCTCTCATGCTCGCCAACGCTGTTTCATCCATGTATTCGATATACCCCTCTGACGGGTAGATGCCCAAGCGCCGAGTGCCTTCTTTGTTGGCGTAGTAAACGGCCTCCTTGTCTCGAATGTCGTTGGCAATTGGAGATTTCCTAGCAGACTGTCGGACTTAGCCGCAGAAAGATTTTTGAGAATGTTTTGAACAAAAAGGGGCAGGAAGGATCCAACCTTCATGCCTGCACGTTTCGT
>JALOTT010000237.1 GCA_025457745.1 Verrucomicrobiota bacterium | reverse complement strand
ATTTGAACCGCGATGGTCTTCCCGACCTGCTGGCGTATGACAACGGCACCTATGTCTCGATGGTAAACCGGGGGCCAGGCCAGGATTTCGGGGCGCTCACCGAATTCACCACTGCCGCCTTTTACCCGTCCCTCAACGATCCGGCGACACGCCTTGCGGATCTGCGTGGGGATGGGACACTCAAGGTGCTCGTGGATGATGGTGGAGGAGTTTATTTTCGCGAGTTCACCAGTGCGACGACTCTCGGGCCACCGGTGGATTTTCCACTTCCTGGATCTTTTTCGCTGAGTGATCCGGCGATTCAGACGGTGGACATCAACAACTCACGGGCAATGGATTTCATGGCAGTCGATTCTGACCGGTTTTCCTTCATCCTCAGCGGCGGCGGGGACGAGCCGAATGTGTTTTTCGAAACTCCGCCCTCTACGGTCGCGCCGAACGTGAGCTTCGCGGACGGCTGGCAGCTTGCGGACATGAACGGCGACCGGATGCCGGATCTCGCCGTCATCGATACGGTGAATGGCGGCGGGGTGGTGTTTTATCCCAGCATGGGGCTGGGGCAGTTCGACGCCGCAATCACCATGACCGGCGGACCGGCTGACGCCGAACTCGGCCCGAGAGGACGCGATGGCCTGAGCTTGGTTGACTTGGATGGCGATGGTCTCACGGATCTGGTGCTGGTGGATTCCGGGTTCGTGAAGATATGGCCGAATGTATCGGGAAAAGGCTGGGGGACGCCGGTGCTGATCGATGACCCCGAGGTGCCGTTTTTCAACGTGGGCGGAACCTTCGTGCAATTTCTCGACATGAACGGCAATGGATCGACCGACATTGTCTGGAACGATCCGGGCGAAGGGATTTTCGTCAAGTATCTGGATCTCCATCCCACCACCAAGCCCAACGTCATGACCCGCATGCGGAACGGGATGGGGCGGGAGTTGGAAATCGAATACCGGTCCTCGGTCGATTACATGCTGGAGGCAGAGGTCGCCGGCAATCCATGGACGGCTAAGCCGCCGTTTCCGATTCCGGTGGTGAGCGCTTTCACGGAACGCGATGGCTTCGGATCGACCTACCGCACGGAGGTGAGCTACCGGAACGGGTATTACGATGGGCCGCAGCGGGAGTTCCGGGGATTCGAGCGGGCGATCCAGACGGAGGTGGGGAATGCGGCCCAGGGTGCGCCTTCGTTGGTGAGTGAGTTCCAGTTCGATACCGGTGCCACCGTCGAGGCGCGCAAGGGGCTGGTGCTGGCCAGCGAACTGCGAACCACGGGCGGACAGGTGTTCCATCGGGTGGAAACCGATTGGAACCAGCGCAACCTGCCGGGAACTCCGGCGGCAGGAGAGACGCGGCCGGTGGTGTTCGCTTACCAGGAAACGGAAACCACCACGGTGATCGAAGGGGGCTCGGAGACTCCGGTGACGTTGCTTAAAGTGTTCGATTTCGATGACCATGGGAATCCCACCCTCGTGGCGGATTACGGTCGGGTGGAAGGAACGAATCGCGCCGCCTGGCAGGACGAGCGCATCACGCGGCGGACCTTCAGCTCGAACTTCCCTGCAAACATCGCCAACTGGATGCTCAACTACCCGGTGACCGAACGCATCGAAGCCTTCGATGGCTCGCTGGCGGCGGAGACCCGGTATTTTTATGATGATCCCGCGTTCGGAGGTGGAAATACCGGCGTGATCAGCCGGGGCAATGCCACCTTGGTCCGCAAACTGGTCGATCCCACTTCCGGTCGATTCCTGAATGCGGAGCGCAAGCAGTTCGACGCCTTCGGCAATCCCACCCACCTGTTCGATCCGCTTGGCACCGCTCCGGGCGCGCCGCATTCGCGCAGCATCGCCTATGACGACCAACTTCACACCCACCCGGTTTCCGAGACCATCTACATCGGCGGTGCGGTGGCATCGGTGAAACTAGAGGCGGACTATGATCTCGGGCTTGGTGTGCTCACCGAGTCGCGCGATTTCAACAATCACGAAACCTCCTACCGCTATGACCCTTTCGGACGGATTTCCTCGATCACCAAGCCCGGTGATTCGCTGGAGTCACCGACCGAGAGTTACGACTACCGCCTCGGCATGGGCATTTCGGACGGGCGCACGATCAACTGGATCGAGACCCGCCAGCGGGAGACGGCGGGCGGTGGCACGGTGGACAGCCGGATGTTTTTCGACGGACTGAGCCGGAAAATCATGCGCCGTGCCGAGGGTGAGGAGCCAGGGCAGATCGTGGTGACGGACACCGTGGTTTTCAACGACCGCCGCACCGAGTGGAAAACTTACCTGCCATATTTCGCGAGCGGGTCCTTGGATTTCGAGGATCCCACCTTCGAGACAGCCTATCAGGAAAAGCACTATGATGCGCTCGGGCGCTCCACTGTGGTCTATCAGCCGGACACCGGCAACGGTCGGGCATTTTCCAAAAACACCTATGCTCCGCTCTCGCGCTTGCAGCAGGACGAGGAGCAGACGCGTCCAGCTTCACCGCACTTCGGGGCCGGGATGCGCTACATCGAGGACGGACTCCGCGACAAGGACGGCAAGGGACGATTGCGCACCGTGGAGGAAATTGTGAAGGTGGATGCCGCGGGAGAATTTTCCGAAACCCCACTCACCTGGACCACCCGCTACCGCTACGATACTCTCGACAACTTCACCGGCTACACCGACTCGCAGGACAACGAAAAACACTTCCTCTACGATTCCCTCAACCGCCGTGTATTCATGGACGATCCTGACCGCGGCCACTACTGGTGGGCATACGACGATGCCGGGAACGTGCTGCGCACCTGCGATGCGAAGAACCAGCACCTTGCCTTCCGCTACGACGGCGCAAACCGCATCGCCGCCGAGTGGCATTTGGAGGCCGGAACCGGTGGCGCATCACCAAGTCCCGGCGCGATCTGGGCGAATCTTCCAGCCGCTCCCACCACCACGCCTGATGTGGAATACCATTACGATTCACCCGTCGGCGCTCTGGCCAAGGAAGCCTTTTGGCGGCCTCGCGAAGTCGAGGGGATCGCGCAAGTGGTCCTTAACCGCCTGCCCGCCAGCACCGGCGCGGATTTGAATGCCGACGGCCTGATCGACGCCCGCGATCTCGCGCTTCGTTCGGCTGCTCCGGCGACGGCTGGAAGCATCACCGGAGAAAACACCCTCGGCCGCCTCGCCTGGGTGAGCGATCAAGCGGGCGAGGAGCACCTTTCTTATGATACCCGCGGACGGGCCGTCTGGAAGGTGAAGCGCTTCCAAACCGGGCAAGAGGGGGAAATGCTGTCGTTCTTCGTCGAAAATGACTTCGACTCGATGGACCGCCTGACCCGTCACGTTTATGCCGATGGCACCTTCGTGGAGTATGATCACAACTCCCGCGGGCTGCTCGATTCCGTCGCATCCGCCATCGACCGCGTGGACTACAATCCGGCGGGGCAGAACCTCCGCATCGACCTCGCGAACGGAGTGCGCTCGGACTTTGCCTATGACGAGCGTCTGCGCGTGGAAGGCATTTCCTCAATCCGCACCGCCGACGGCACCGCCCTGCAAGACCGCACCTTTGGCTACGACGATGTCTCGAACATCACCGCCATCACCGACGGCCGTAGCCTTGCGCACCGTTCGACCATCCTAGCCGAACTGCCCCAACCGCCTTCCCTCGCCGCCACCGATCTCAATGACTCCTATGCCATCACCTACGATTCCCTCTACCGCGTGACCCTTGCCACCGGTCCGGCCCAAGGCAGCCATGGCTATCGCTTCGATCCCATCGGCAACCTGACCACCCAAAGCTACCAGGGCGACAGCCGCTTCACCCCACCGAATATCGGCACCTTTTCCTACGGAGAAAACGGTTATGGACCCCATGTTCTCACCGGTCTGGTCAGTGCCGTGGGCAACGAAACCTACGCTTACGATTCCAATGGCAACATGACTGGCAACGGCGCGGGAGCCGTCCAGCAGTGGGATCCGAAAGACCGACTCGCCGCCGCCTCCGAAGACGGGGTGGAGCATGTCCACACTTACGACTACGCCTCGAAACGCTCCATCCATAGCGTCACAAAGGAAGGCCGGACGAGCCGCACCTATTACATCGACGACGTGAGTGAGTTCCGCGACGGCAGGTTGGTGAAATACATCTACGTCGGCAACGAAAAGGTCGCCCGCGCCGACTTCTCCAGCACCCCCGGCCAAGCCATCGTGCCCGACCTCTTCTATCTCCACGACCACCTCGGCTCGACGACCGTCGCTACGGATGGAGCGGGACAAGTTCGCCAAATCTCCAGCTATTCGCCCTACGGCCACAACCGCTTCAAGGGCTTGCCCGGGTCCAAGGCCATCGACTACGGCTTCTCGGGCAAGGAACTCCACGGCATGCCAGACCTGTCCTATTTCGAAACCCGCTTCCTGTCCTCAGGCCTGGCGAGGTTCACGCAGACCGACACCCTGACGCTGAATCCGCCGGACGACTGGCGCATGAGCCCGCAGAAGTGGCATCCGTATTCGTATTGCTGGGGAAACCCGGTGACGATGGTGGACAAAGATGGCGAAAACGCCATTTCTTGGTTGCTCGACGCATCAATCGCCGCAGTGGACTTTGTTGCAGCGAGTTTCGAGGCAACAGTAAAATTAACCGAAATAAAAGCCGCAGGAGTATCTGATGGAGTTGGGGCAATGATTGATCACGCCAAAGACACCCTTGATCTCGTTGAAAAGACCGAGAAAAGTGTTACGCATGTCATGAAAGGAGACGTGGAAGGTGCGACTTTTAAAGCAAATCAGACCTTGCTCGAGACGTATCACAATGCTTCCCAAAACGCACAGAAGGCGATAATAGGATCAAATGCCAAGGAAATGACCGATGCTGTCAAACGCTTGGATAATGCAGCCGATAAACTTAAAAGCTTTTTTATAAGAAATCCCACATCGTCTTCCGCACCCGGCAATCAGCAAAATATTCCTGCACCACCGCAGAACCAAGGAGTCATCATGCATTGATGAATAATGTACAGCCACTGAGCAAGTCACAAAATAGAGTGCATTTGGAGGTGGAAACACGCTTCGTTGCGGTGTTTGAGTTTGCGGGATCGCCTAGGAGCGTGTCATCTGAGACGGCGGATAGGTCATTCGGCGTGTCTTATGTTTTCCAGCTTCCCTGATGGCAGGCGCATGTCTCCGGCGGGGGCGCCGGAGACGGCAGGCGAGGGCGCACGCGCTCCTCATTTCCCGCCGGAAGCTTCTTGAAATCCGCTCAGAGTCCGCTAGTTTCCGCCGGATTCAGCCGCATGTCGTTTCCTTCACCGACCATTCATCAGCCGCGCCGCTTCTGCCGGCAGCCGCTTGGTTTCACGCTGACCGAGCTGTTGGTGGCGCTGAGTGTGATTTTCCTGCTGGCGGTGGTCTTGGTATCGCTCACCTCCAGCATCATGGCGCATACGCGGAAGACGGGATGCGTGAGCAACATCCGCACGCAGTTGGTGGGGCTGCTGGCTTATACAGCGGACCACGGGAAGAACTACTATTGGCCGGCGGCGAGCACTGGGGCGGACAATGCGCCGGAGTATCTCTATCCGGATTACGTGGGGACTCTTGAGACGTTCATCTGTCCCGCCACGAAAAACCGGATACGGCCGGATGTCATCGATACCAAGACCGGCAAGCCCGCGGATCTGAAGAACAACGCGGCGCATGCCAAGGCGGCAGGGGGCGGCCACAGTTATGAGTATTTCGGGTTTTACACCATCCCGCCGAACGAGGTGCGGCTGGAGTGGATTGGCGACAAGTTCCACGCGCGCAAGCGGCCCGGCCATCCCTTCCGGTCCGCGCACGAGACCGTGCTGGTCCTCGATGGTGACGACTCGGGCATCAACAATTTCCCTGACAAGTCCAACAACCACGGCGCGGCCGGCTGGCATTGGGGTTTTGCGGATGGGCACGTGCGCTGGGTTGCCGCCGGGGAAACCCGCCAAACACTCGGGCAACCTGCCGAGTAGCCGCGTGTTGTTTCCTCACTGGCCTTTCCTATGGCTTTTCTCCCACGGGGGTAGCCAGCGACGGTCATAGACCGACGCTACAGGCCGCGAATGAAACGCTTGTAGCGGCGCTCCATGAGCGTCGTGCCGGTGTGATGGGCGGAGCTTCTTCACTGGCTGGTCCTGTGGCACCTCTCCCTCAAGTGTAGCCAGCGACGGTCACAGACCGCCGCTACAGGCCGCGAATGAAACGCTTGTAGCGGCGCTCCATGAGCGTCGTGCCGGTGTGATGGGCGGAGCTTCTTCAC
>JALOTT010000236.1 GCA_025457745.1 Verrucomicrobiota bacterium | reverse complement strand
TCGCAGAATTGAAATCGAAAAATGACCGGACAACGAGAAAACGCAGATTTTATAGGGCTGTAATGGTTGTCATGAAAACCTTAACGGGACAGCAGTGATTTTTCTTAATCTCCTTCCCGCCGGAGAGAGAGTAAGATTAAGATTACGAGCAAGATTAAGAACTGACAGCGCATGGCGAAGAACATCGTTTATTTCGACCTCGAAACGCAGAAGTCCGCCGACGAGGTGGGCGGCTGGAGTAAAATCAGCAGCATGGGCATGAGCCTGGGCGTGACCTTCAGCACCGCGCGCGGCGATTACCGGATCTACGGCGAACCACACGTCAACGACCTGCTCGCCGATTTGCAACGCGCTGACCTCGTCGTGGGATTCAACATCCTGCGTTTCGATTACGAGGTGCTGCACGGCTACACCACGTTCGACCTGAGCCAACTTCCCACGCTGGACATGCTGGTGGACCTGGCAAACACGCTGCAACATCGCCTCTCGCTCGACTCCATCGCCACCGCGACGTTTGGCGTCGAAAAAACCGCCGAAGGTCTGCAAGCGATCCAGTGGTTCAAGGAAGGCAAGCTGCTGGAAATCGCCGAATACTGCTGCTACGACGTAAAGCTCACCAAGATGGTCCACGAACACGGCGTGCGCCACCGACAGTTGCATTACAGCAATCGGT
Organism: Verrucomicrobiota bacterium; assembly: GCA_025457745.1. Classification (GTDB taxonomy): domain Bacteria; phylum Verrucomicrobiota; class Verrucomicrobiia; order Limisphaerales; family JADLHS01; genus JALOTT01. The sequence goes on along the minus strand of JALOTT010000236.1, from coordinate 5,638 downwards.
TCGGGAAGAAACTGACCGTGCCGGTGAAGTGGGAGGTTTGAAATGGCGATAGCGATGCAATGAATCGAGGCTCGCGATTGGGTCGCCCGCTGCCGGCGGTCGGGCGCGTCACTTGCGCGCCGTGTTCGAGTGCGCTGACCCGGCCTGCGGCGCGCACGGAGTGACGCGCCCCACCTGGCCATTCAGAACCGGCTGAAGCCCAAACTCCAACTTACCGATCCAGAATCCGGAGCGAGTATTCCGGCGAGATGGCGCTGTCGTTCTGCGGTTGATTGCCGACGGCGTTGTATTTGAAGTCGAACTTGTAACGGTAGCGCACGGTGTTTGTTCCCGGCGGCACGGGCACGAGGCCTTCCCAGCGATTATTCATCAACAGCGTCGGTCGCATCGGATAGAAGTCCGCGCCCACGTTGACGAAGGGTTGGATGGATTCCCAACGCAGCGATTGCTGGCGGGTGTTGAAGGCGACCTCGACCGGGTAAAGGTGGTTGGCGTTGCGCGCCTGGCGCTGGGGCGTCAGGTTGGTGAACGTGGCGCAACCGGCCAGCAAGACCGGCACGAGCGATAGGGGCACAATTTTCTTCCACATAGCAATGGCAGAGTGGAGCAGGGGCGGGGGCTTGTAAAGTTGGATTTTGCGGCTGATTTTGCCGCTCCGGTGTTGCTCCGATGTTGGTTGTTGAATGATGCCCCGTCCGGTAGCCTGCCGCGCATGGACGAGCCGATCATTGACCTGCAAAGCGACGCGCACTTCATGGGTGAGGCGTTGCGGCAGGCCGCGCGCGCCTGCGAGGCGGAAGAAGTTCCTGTCGGCGCGATTATCGTGCGCGAGGGACGCATCATCGCGCGCGCGTTCAATCAAGTGGAGTTGCTCAAAGACGCCACCGCGCACGCCGAGATGCTCGCGCTCACACAGGCGCAGGAAGCAGTCGGCGACTGGCGGCTCACCGATTGCGCGCTCTACGTCACCAAAGAGCCGTGCCCCATGTGCGCGGGCGCAATCGTCCACACGCGGCTGGCGCGGGTGGTGTTTGGCGTCCGTGATCCCAAGGGCGGCGCGGCGGGCAGTGCGCTGAACCTGTTGCAATTCCCGACGCTCAATCACCACTGCGAAATCACATCAGGTGTGCGTGAGGCGGAGTGCCGGGGGCTTTTGAAGAATTTTTTCCTGGCAAAGAGGGCGGAGGAGTAAACGCCAAGCTTCGCTTGACGCCCGAAATCCTCTGCTTCAACTCACAGCCACGAGTGAGACCTTGTGCCCTTCATGATCACGCGCGACGCCATGCGCCCGCGGATCAAGCACCGGCTTGCCGTCCACGAGGAAGCGGTAGTGATGATGCCCGTGGTTGAGCGGCAGGTGGATTTGCCACGCTCCATCCGGCTGGCGGTGCATCGGGTGCGATGTGGGATGCCAGTCGTTGAAATCGCCGGTGACGAAAACTTCCTTGGCGTCCGGGGCGCGGCAGACGAAATTCACCGGCTTGGCCATGTTTTTGGCGGAATAACGATGCTTGGCAGAGTGAAAAGGAATGTGAGAACTGTGCATTAAAACGTTTGGTGTGCTGAAAACGGCGTTCATTCAATTTTTTACGCGGCCCGACGTAAATAAAGGAAGCACAACCTAAATTCGCGCGCAACTTGAAATTCAATTTAATTCAATTTAATGGCTTAGTTGATCCGCTCGGTGACCTGAAAGCGGATGTGGCGTTTCTTCATCCACCGCACCGCCAGCAAGTCGGCGAACGACGCGAACAGCCGGTTGCCGATGCCGTAGTGCGTCTTCCCACCCGCGCGCGGGTGGTGGTGGATGGCCACTTCCACCACGGAGAAACCTTCCATCTTGATTAACGTAGGCAGGAAACGGTGCGCGCCCCGGAAAAACTTCACCTCCGCCACACATTCCCGGCGAAAGGCCCGGAAACAACAGCCCGCGTCGCTGATCGTCTCGGCGGACAGTTTGTTTCGCACCCGGTTGGCGATGCGCGACGACGCGATCCGCACCCAGGTGTCGCCTTGCCGGCGCGCCTCGACGCGCGTGCCACAGACGCAATCAGCCTGCTTCAAGGCGGCGAGCAGCTTCGGAATGTCCGCCGGATCGTTTTGCAAATCCGCGTCCAGTGTCACAATCACGCGACCGCGCGCGGCGCGGATCCCCGCCCACAACGCCGCCGATTGGCCGCTCCGCGTCGCCAGCCGTTGCGCGCGCAAACGCGGCTGCGCCGTTGCCAGTTCCCGCAGCGTGTCCCAGCTCCCGTCATCGCTGCAATCATCCGTGAGGATGATTTCGTACTCGACGCTGAGCGGCTCGACCGCGGCGAAGATCGCCTCAATGAGCTGGCGCAGGTTCGCCAGTTCGTTGTGGCAAGGCAGGACGATGCTGATGTCGGTGGCGTTGGCCGTCATGCAGAAAATCTCTTAGCGCGTATGACCGCCCAAGGTCCGCGAGTCGCTAGTGCGCCGCACTTTGGCAGTTCGTGGCCGCCACCGCAACGGCGAATCGCGGCGAATCGGCGCGGCATTGGCACGAAGCTGGGAAACCCACCAAACCTCTGCAACCATTGGAGCCAACGCGGATTGGCGGAAGGGGTGGGATTCGAACCCACGTTAGGATTGCTCCTAAGCCTGATTTCGAGTCAGGTGCCTTCAACCACTCAGCCACCCTTCCCGCCGATGCCGTGATGATTAACCATCTCCCCGCAGCGGGCAAATGCTAATTCGCGCTAACGTTGTGGCGCGCGAGAATACTCGTTCCCCGAAATCAGCCTTTGGACAATCCATTTTGCCGCGGCCCCTGACGCCCGGCCTTCGGGCCGCTTCAGCCCCCGGATTTCTCCTTAAAAATGAGTTTTTGCGAAACGTTTTCCGTCTTGATCTGTTAAAAGAAAGTGAGCCGCGAGTCGCGGTTCGGAGATTTGCCGTTTCCCAGGCCTTCGAGGAATGAATAGGAAAATGCCGCTCCGGTTTTGGATTGGGCTGTCGCTCGCACTGCTGCTGGCGGGCTGCACGGCCACGCATTATCGCAAAAGCGCCGACCGCGACGCGTACCGCACCATCAAACAGAAATCCCCGCAGGTCCACAACATGGACCCGAATTTCACCATCGAACGGACCAGTGTCCTTTCCCTCGAGGGGTTGCCCATCGTCACGAATGTTCCGGAAGCGCCCGGTTCGGACGGCGAACGCGAACGCGGCGCGCGGGTGATGCGGTTGGAGGACGCGGGCTCTTGCGCTTGAGTCAGCAGCGGCAACAGCCCGAGCAGGGCTATTCCCAGACACAGTGGGCAGGCGAATAAATTTTTGTTTTCAGTAGTTTGGCGGTTCTTGTAGTCGGAATTCGCATGCTCGTCAGTCCTGGTCCCGGGCTTACCAACACGGTTCCGGTTGAGGAACTCAGGCTTCGTTCGTCAGATCGGCAGGAATCAGCTCATCGTGGCTCGAAGCTCCATCAAAACGCGGTCAAAACTGTCAATCCGCACCATGCCCAGACGCGGGAACTCCAAGTCGAGAATCACATAGACGGTCGTCGCAAGGATGAGCGCGAACCCGATTTCGTGAATCCAACTACGGGATCGGCCACCCGCCATCGCGTAGCCCGCGAGGAGCGAACTCATTAACGCCAGCGCGCCGAGCATGATGAAGATGATAGCCGGCGGATGAATCTGCGCGGCGGCGTTGCGCGTGGCAGCGACGTCGAACATCTCGTTGAGCGCAGGGATGACTTGCGCCGTCAAAGGGCTGGCCGCCTCCCGACAGGCGGCGGTGGCGCGTGTCCAAATATCTCCCTGCAAAGCGTTTGCCTTGGTAGCTTCGGCGCGGACTGCCTCTAGGTCGGGCATCTTTTGAAACGTTGCCAGTCGGGAATCCAAGTAGCGCCGGAATAGCTCGCGCAGTTCTGGTTGGGCCGATGCCGCTAGAAAGTCCAGCCGCAACCAGGCAGTGCCGATGGCGTTGGCCTCCTGCACGATCAATTGCCGGCGCGTGTCGAAGCGCGTAGCCGCACCGGAAAACGTGAACGCCACCAGCAAGCCCATCAGCGCGAGGACCGCGCCCTCCACTTGGCCAAGACCGGCCCGAGCGCCTGCTTCCTCCTTCGCCTGGCGCCGGCGGCCGAAGTGCCGTCCGATTTCGAGCAGCAGTACCATGGCGGCAAACAAGCCAAGGGCCAACAGGGCGGAAATCAGAGTCAGTGTCATGTGGGTTTCATTGGCTTCTTCTGCAGATCACCACCTCGTCTCACTCTCGAACCAGAGACCAAGTGCCATCGGGATCGTATGCCTTCATACGCGAAGCGATGGTCGCGGTCTGTGGACCGAGGTTCTTTTGGAACACCTTGCCCTGCTGATTGACAATAAAGCTCATCACGTCGGACTCGTTCCATTGCGCTGGCCAGGCGACCAAGGCGAACCCGGCGATCATGTTGCCGTTGATGATGTAGTCATGCTTGCCACCCGGAGCGTGCTTGCCTTGCCGCGTCAGGATCTTCAGAAAGTAGCCATGAAACGGCTGCTGTCGTGCGGGAGTAGAACCCTTGTAGCCTTCGGCTTGTGCATCCGCCGCCAGCGGCCCAAACGGGCTGAGTTCCTCGCCTTTGACGGGCGGCCAATAAAGACCGTCACGTCGGCCCTCGGAGCTCACCAGCTCTTGCGCAAACTCCCGCACTTCGTCCCCATCGCGGTCCTGGCAGGCATAGCGACGCTGGGCGTCAAGGTAGGCACGGCACACGCCGATGACGGTCAGTTCATTTTCGCCAATGCGGCAATTGATAATCTCCTCTTTCCCGGCCAGCGTGTCGAACAACCAGCTTCCGTCACGTCTCACCATTGGCACGGGGAACGGCCAGCTTTCGCTGCCGATGAGCAAGATGGCGTTGGTGTCCCCGCACTTGTCCAAAACGGCGGCGGAAGCGACCAGCTTGGCGAACTCCTCCAGCTCCCTGGCAGCCTGGACAGAGTCCGGGTTGGAAAGCTCGCCCGCCGACGGGCCGAAAATGGCGGCAAGCTGGTTGGTGTCGCGGGCTTTCACAGCGGCGGTAAGCCCGTTCAGAGCCTCCTCGGCCGAGGAAAAGACCGTTTGTTCAGCGGCTGAAGCACCGAGCGTCAGGGTGATGGCGACTCCGATCGTCACCAGTTTTCGCAAGAGAAAAATCGAAAGGGTCTTCATGTTGGTCATGCTTGTCGTTTGAAAGGTATTCATCATCGCCGCCCTCCTCGCGCGCCTTTGGAGGGCACGCCTGATTGGCGGCTTTGCACGCCGCGATTGCTGAAGTCACGAGTAGCCGCACCGTTGTTGTAACCGCCAAAAGCGCTGCCGCCCAGCGCGGGGCGGGTATGCGGCGCGGCGGGACGAGTTGTGGGAAACAACGGTCGAGTTGCCGGACGCTGGACAGAAGCGGATGGCGTCGGGCTGGGCTTGCTGAATTGCGGGGTTGGACGCGCGGGCATCTGCGTCTCGGGGCGGGGCTTGCTTAGGTTCGGACGTTCCGGCGTGGGCCGATTCGGCAGTTGCGGTGTGCTTGGACGATTGGGCAATGAGGGTCTCGCGGGCGGGCGAGTTATCGGCGGACGGCCAACTCCGCCCCAGCCTGGCCCAGGTCGCGGCCGTCGCGTCCAGGATGGCAGCAACGGTCGGCCGGGCAGCG
>JALOTT010000235.1 GCA_025457745.1 Verrucomicrobiota bacterium | reverse complement strand
AATACACCACACCGGAATCGCTGGGGTTGAGTGGCGATGGCTCAGACGGATGGAATGGGGCCGTGGATCTCGATGGCAACGGGACGGCTCTATTTGGCGGGCCAATCACGCTGCTTGATGATGTGACGCTAGGTTGTGGTTCGGCGAATGGAACCCTGACTTTAAGTGGAAATATTGCGGGGACGAACCCAGTCCAAAAGAACGGTGCTGGGCTGTTGGTGTTCAGTGGAAGCAATTCCTTCGTCGGCCTGACCATCAATGCCGGAACGGTGCAGGCCAGCCATTCCGCCGCGCTGGGAGTAGCCGCAGGCACGGTGTTGATCCATAACACTGGCCAACTGAAGTTGAGCAACGGCATGGCCAACAACAATCCAATCCAGTTGGAGGGCGCTACGGCAGGCGCGGTCCATTTGCTAAATGCGAGCGGAACCAACCGGCTTAATGGACTGATTGGTTTGTTGGGCGGCGGTTATGATTACGGGATCGCGGCGGTTGCGGGAAAGCTGACGCTGGCTGGGGACATTGCCTTTACCGATGTGTATGGCAGCACGCGGAATGTTCATTTATTGGGCGATGGTGAGGGCTGGATCACCGGTTCGATTCAGAATGGCGGAAATGCCATCGTCGCGATTGCCAAGGAAGGCAGCGGTCAATGGACGGTAACGGGGACAAACTCCTATACCGGAGCAACGACCGTCAGCGCGGGCACGCTCTGGATCAATGGCGTATCCGTCAGCCCGGTCACCGTTCTCGGCGGCACCCTTGGCGGCTCGGGCGTCATCAGCAACCGCGTCACCATTTCTGCGGGCACAAACGCGCCGGGCGGTCCCGTCGGGATACAAACTGTCGTCAGCAATTACACCGTCTCCGCGGGCGGGACGTTGCGGATCAGCGTCAACGGCACGAACGTCGACACTCAGTATTCGCAGGTGGCTGTGCGCGCGGGAAATTCAGGGATCGTCACGCTGGCGGGCACTCTGAACGTCCTGGCACCGCCGGGTCTGCCCACCAACACCACGTTTGTCATCATCGACAACGAAGGCACGGACGCGGTCACCGGCACGTTCAGCGGCTTGCCGAACAACGCCACGTTCTTCCAGTCCGGTTACAATTGGCGCATTAGCTACGGCGGCGGGACGGGCAACGATGTCACGCTCACGACGCTTTCGGTGAGCCAGCCGGCCCTCAACGTTAGCGCGGCGAACTCCCTGCTGCTACTGTCGTGGCCCGACTGGGCGTCGGCGTATTCGCTCCACAGCACGACTAATCTCACGCCCCCCTCGGTATGGTCGCCCGTCACGAACAGCCCGATTCTGGGCGGCGACCAGTGGAACGTCGTGGTGCCGGTGAGTTCTGCTTGCAGCCAGCTCTTTCGTCTGATGTCGCCATGAAATATCACCAGATCTTCACCGTTCATACCGCTTTAGGACAGCACCTCGCCGCTCGGTTTCGATTCACTGCACTTGTGCTGTTCGCCGTCGGCAGCGTGACGTTTGCCGGGCAGGCCAATGAGATGAAAGCCAGTGCGAACCACGGATTCCGTCCGGGCCAGCCATGGCCAGACACCGCAGGCACAAACATCAATGCCCACGGCTTTTGCATCTTGGAACACGCGGGAAAATACTACTGGTATGGCTCGCACAAGATTGCGGGCTTGACCGAGTCGCAGAAGAACGAGGCGGGCGTTCGGTGTTACGTCAGCGCTGACTTGTTGAATTGGACGAATGCCGGGCTGGTGCTTTCCGTTTCCGCTCCCGGCATGAATCCGGAGGTAGCCGATGCTGGTATTCTGGATCGCCCTAAAGTCATCTTCAATCCGGCCACGAAGCAGTTCGTAATGTATTTCAAACTTTATCCGCCCAAAGCAGCGGGCGAAACAACCGGGACCGATATTGCTTACACCGGAGTGGCTATTTCCACAGACCCCGCTGGGCCGTTCGAGTATCAAGGCCGGTTTCTGGGCGGAGGAACGGAGAAGGGTTCAGGAGATTTTGCCATCTTCCAGGATACGGATGGAACGGCTTATCAAATCTGCGTGCGCAAGCCCGATAAAATGTTGGTGTGCGGTCGTCTATCTGATGACGGATTGAAGCCCGCCGGCGAATATCTCCAGATGGCAGGCGTGGAGCACGCGACCGAGGCCCCAGCTCTGTTCCGGCGTGACGGGAAGATCTATCTGCTCGGCTCGGGTAGCACCGGTTGGAAGCCCAACGCGGCGCGGATGTATGTAGCAGATCAGGTGACCGGTCCGTATCAGTCGCTTGGCAATCCATGTCAGGGCGTAAATCCAAACAATCACTTCGGCCCGGGAAAAGCCTTCGGCGGCCAAAGCACCTTTGTGCTTCCTATCCCGGGAGCGAGCGACGCGTGGATCGCCATGTTCGATATCTGGAATCCGGAAGATCCGATCAATGCCGGTTACATCTGGCTACCGCTGACATTTGATGGCGATAAGCCGGTGATCAACTGGCGCGACACGTGGAGTCTCGCCGAGTTGGGCGGGAAGTTAAGCCGCAAGCACCCCGGGGACTTGCCGGCGCCCGCAGCCAGGCAAAACTTCACCCCCGGTCTGGTCTGGGCGGATACTCAGGGCGTTCCCATCAACGCGCACGGCGGCGGTGTGATTTATTTCGCCGGGCGTTATTACTGGTTTGGCGAACACAAGCTCCCCGGTCGTTCGGAAAAGCAATTAGCGGATGGCGGGGTTCACTGCTATTCCTCCGCCGACCTTTACAACTGGACGGACGAGGGTCTCGTCCTCGCGGTGGATGAAGCGAATCCGCAGAGCGATATCGCAGCGGGCTGCCTCCTTGAGCGTCCCAAGGTGATCTACAACGAGGCGACAAAGACATTCGTAATGTTTTTCAAGCTGTATCTGAAAGGTGTTGGCTATGAAACCGCCTACGTTGGCGTTGCCACCTCGGCCAAACCAAATGGGCCATACGCCTATCGGCACAAGTTCCTCGGGTGCGACTCACCGAAAGGTTCAGGTGACTTCGCTCTGGTGCGTGATCGCAGTGGAGCCGTTTACCATCTTGCGGTGAGAAAGCCGGACAAGGTGCTTTGCGCGGGCACGCTGCGTGATGACTATTTGTTTCCTGCCGGAGGGTATTGTCCGGTCGAGGGCATCGAGCAGCACACGGAAGCTCCCGCAGCGGTGGTGACCGGAGATGGCTTTTATCTATTTGGCTCCGGCACCAGCGGTTGGAAACCCAACGCCGCTCGCGCTTTCTTCGCGACGAATCTCACCGGTCCGTACCAGTCGCTGGGCAACCCATGCGCGGGCGTGAATCCGCACAATGACCTCGGTCCGGACAAGACATTCGGCGGCCAGATTTCATTCGCTATTCCAGTGGAGGGAAAATCAAACGCCTACATCGCCATGTTTGATGTTTGGAAACCCGAAGCGCCCATCAACGGCCTGTATGTCTGGTTGCCTCTCCAGTTCAATTCAGGCAAGCCAACCCTCCAGTGGCACACGGAATGGAATCTGGCTTCCTTCAGGCAATCAGAGTCCGCAGAAACATCAAAATGAAGAGGCAAAGTCACCTGACACGGTTATGGTCCACGCTCCATGCGGAGCTGGTGTTGCTGGGTTTGGCCCAATTCGGAGTTCCGTCTCTTGGCGCGATGGTTGGTGAAATGCAGCACTCGCTCAACGGTGTGTGGCAGTTCACCACCAACGCGGCGACGGTTAAAACTCCCGATGCGAAGTGGGACGCCATCACTGTTCCCGGCAACTGGGACACGTTGCCCGCCTACTCGACTCACGTTGGCAAGGGTTGGTATCAACGCGCGTTCACCGTGCCGGCGGACTGGCAGGGTAAACACATCCGCCTGAAGTTCGATGCGGTCTATGAAACGGCGGAGGTGTGGCTGAACGGAAAATCGCTCGGCTCGCACCGCGGCGGCTACACGCCGTTTGTGTTCGAGGTGACGGACACTATCAAACTCGGTGCAACAAACACCGTGACGGTCTGCGCGGACAACACATTTCGTCGCGGCGCGTGGTGGGCGTGGGGCGGCATCAGCCGCGACGTGACGCTGATTGCGAACGAGGACGCCCGCATCGTCCGGCAACACATCCGCAGCCAACCAGATTTGAGGACAGGCAAGGCGAAAGTCTTCGTCGAATACAAAATAGCTAACGACGGTGACAAAGGGTTGGATGTCGTGATTGCTTCGAGCATTGACGGGCCGGCGGAAACGGCGCTGACGAAATCCTTAACCGTGGCGGCGAACTCTGTGACGAATGTGACAGCCAGCATCCTCCTGAACAAAGAGCGCGTGCGGCTCTGGCATTTCGATCACCCGAATCTCTATTCGCTGGCCACGACGCTCTCCGCTGGCGGAAAAAATCTTCACGAGAGATCCGACCGCTTCGGCATCCGCAAAGTTGAGGTCACGAAGGATTCATTGCTGCTCAACGGTGAGCGCATTCGCGTCTGCGGTTTCAACCGCGTGAGCGACAGCAACGCCACCGGTAACACCGAGCCCGACGACCTGGTGCGTCAGGATGTGGACTTGATGAAGCGGGCCGGCGCGAACTTCTCGCGGATCATGCATTCGCCGCAAGCGCCGAACCTGCTCGATTATCTCGACGAGAAGGGCTACATGGTTTTTGCGGAGATTCCCGTCTGGGGCGAAGGCGATCCCAACATGATTCCCAACAATCCGCTCACCAAGCAATGGCTGCGCGAGATGATCGAGCGCGATTACAACCATCCAAGCATTATCGGCTGGAGCGTGGGCAACGAGCTCAAGCAGCACTACGACTACGTTGATTCGATGATCAAATACACCAGAACGCTTGATTCGCACCGCTTGGTGAACTACGCCAGCTTCACGGGTTCAAAATCTTTTCCAACCAACGACCCCATCTCCGTGTGCGACCTGCTGATGTATAACACCTACGGTGGGAACAACGCTGCGCTGGCGGAAAACCTGCACGGCAAGTGGCCGAACCTGCCGATCTTCTTTTCCGAGTTCGGCGCGAGCCAGATCGGGTCGGGAACGAACGCGGTCATTCCCGGCTTGGACAAGCGCTTTCGCACGCTTGAGCCGCTGACATACGTCATCGGCGTTTCCGTGTGGACGTTCAACGACTACCGCAGCAACTACAAGGGCACGCCGCCGTCCGGCAACCGCGAGTGGGGCGTCGTCACGGTGGATCGCCAGCCCAAGCCTGCCTACTGGCAGATGCGTAATGTCTTTAGCCCGGTTCACTCACTGACGGTGAGCAACGGCGTCATCCGGGTCATGCCGCGGCGTGCAGATGAGATTCCGAGTTACACCTTGCGCGGCTACAAATTGAAATGGGACGGCGGCGAGATCTCGCTGCCCGATTTGAAGCCCGGCGATCCCGTGTGGGCGGCGGACGTGAAAGTGAAGCCCGGCACGGAGGTGAAATTGTTCACCCCCTCCGGTTACGATGTGGCGGACATCCAATGAAGCCACCCGCAGCCAAAGATGAATAAAGGCAACGCCATCCTATTGCTCATCGGAATCTTGTCGTTCGGCATGATGTCCTGCCCGGCTGAGTCATTGCCCGCATCGTCCAGGCCGTCCGGCGAACGGCCTGGGTTCAAGAGCAAAATCCATATCCCGGTGCAGCTTGCCAAGGAGGTCGCATCGCTGCCGCCGGCGGGTTATCAACTCGTCTTCAACGATGAATTCGACGGGACTTCCGTGGATACGAATCGCTGGGGCTTCCGGCTCGGCGACAAGATGCTCAGTGCCCAGCAGCGGGAAAACGTGTCGCTCAAGGACGGCAATCTGGTGATCGCTTTGCGGAAGGAGGCGGTGCGGGGCAAGGATTATACCGCTGGCGGTGTCATCAGCCGGGAGAGATTTGTCTATGGCTACTACGAGGCCCGTTTCAAAACACCTCCTGCCGAGGGCTGGCACACCGCGTTCTGGTCCATGCGACACAACTTTCCTGACCAACCGTCCCGGCTGCCGGCGTTGCTGGAACTGGACTTTTGCGAGCAGGATGGCGGCGATCCGCATTACTTCAGCTTTGGCATCATCAACCAGTCCCGCTACCACCGGATAAAAAACCGCCAATCGTGGAATGCGGGACGCTGGGTCATCGAAGACGCGCCGGACACCTCGGCGAATCTTCATGTGTGGGCCTGCGAGTTCACGCCGGAAAGAATCCGTTTCTATTTCGACGGAAAACCGACCAAAGAACTGAGCTCATCGGGATTTCCCCACGATGAGATGAATGTCTGGTTCAGCGTCATTGCCAGCACGTTGAAGGGCGACCGGTGGGTTGATGAATCGAAGTTGCCGAACGCGGTGCTGTGCGACTACATCCGCGT
>JALOTT010000234.1 GCA_025457745.1 Verrucomicrobiota bacterium | reverse complement strand
GCCCCGCCAGCCGGGGGAACAGAACCACAAACAACAAACCAACAAGAGGACATTCTCTCGTGAGTTAACAATAGGACATTTCTAAAGAGTTTTGACAGTTTCCAAATCAATCCCGCTTTGTCCCCCGGTGATTTCCCTGGGGAATCTTCGTGGTTTGCCCCGTATGGTCTTTTCCCGTCGCCGCCGTAACTTGCACCCGTTGTTTGTATCGCTCAATATGAAAAATATCTCAAACTTGTCGCCCGACCTGAATCGTTTTGTGACCCGGATGCTTCGACCTTTGGCCGCGGTCGTCTTGGGACTGCTCTGCTCCGCACTCACCGCTCGCGCGGCGAACCGCGTGTTGGCCTGGGGCGATCTCAATTACGACACGACCGCCAGTTCCGCAAAAGCCTCGCGGGTGGCGCAAATTGCCTCCGGTAGTTTTCACAGTCTCGTGTTGGAGAATAACTGGCGCGTGACGGCGTGGGGCGACAACCGTTTCGGACAGACCGGAGCGCCTGATCAATTGCGGCAATACGTTGTCCGGCAGGTCGCCGCGGGCAACGTGCACAGTCTGGCGTTGCTCTGGACTGGCAAGGTCGTCGCCTGGGGTCCAACTGGCGGACAGTATGGAGATTACGGCCAGTGCGCCGTTCCTACAAACCTGGCGCGCGTTGTGTCGGTTGCCGCGGGTTCAATGCACAGCCTCGCGCTCAAACGTGGCGGCGTGGTCGTTGCTTGGGGCGGGAACTGGGCGGGCCAATGTGATGTGCCGGCAACCTTGAACAACGTGGTCGCCATCGCCGGCGGCGCGTCTCATAGTGTGGCGCTCAGAAATGATGGCGTCGTGGTGGCCTGGGGCAACAATGCTCAAGGCCAGACGAGCGTGCCGGCAGGACTGGATCGGGTCGTGGCCATTGCGGCGGACGGACATCACACGCTCGCTTTGAAACGCGACGGCACCGTGGTTTCGTGGGGCACCTACGGACTCGCCCAGTGCAATGTCCCGGATGGACTCACCGGCGTGGTGGCAATTGCCACCGGAGCTTATCACGGTCTGGCGCTGAAACGCGACGGCACGGTCGTCACCTGGGGCTTCAACACGGCGGGCCAGTGCAACCCCCCGTCCGGTTTGAAGGATGTGATGGCCATTGCCGCGCACGGGAATCACAGCATGGTCCTGGTCAACGAACGTCCGTTGGGGCAAACGTCGCTGCGCCGGTGATGGATGGTCCGCCGGACTCACTGTTTTCAAAGCTCAAGGAGATTTTGCGCACGGTGGCTCATCCACCGTGCGCAATTTTTTTGGCAGGCGAACCGGGCGAAGCCTGCTTTCTGCGTGCGTTCGGAATCGAAGTTGCCTATCTTCCCGCCGCATTTTCTATGGCGACCTTGAAACCTTTCGCCGCCTTGCGGCCCAAACCGGAACTCGCGGCGCAAATCTGCGAGTTGCCTTACGACGTGATGTCGTCGGACGAAGCCCGCCAGCTCGCCGCCGGGAATCCGTTGAGCTTTCTGCGCGTCAGCAAGCCGGAAATTGATCTGCCCCCGGGCACGGACCTCTACGCGCCGGAAGTCTATGCGAAGGGGAAGGAAAATTTCGCCAGGCTCATTTCGCAAGGCGCGCTGAAGCAGGACGCACAGCCGTGTTTTTATCTTTACCGGCAGGTCATGGGCCAGCACTCGCAGGTGGGCCTCGTGGCCGCAGCAAGTTGCGAGGAATACCTGAGCGGCATCATCAAAAAGCACGAATTCACCCGACCCGACAAGGAAGACGACCGCGTGCGCCACATCGAAACGCTCAATTCGCAAACCGGGCCGGTGTTTCTCACGTATCGCGCCCCGTCGGCGATGGATGAATTCGTTGCGAAGAAAATCACCGAGAAGCCGGAGGTGGATTTCAGCGCCAAGGACGGCGTGCGGCACACGGCGTGGACGGTTGGCGATTCGGCAAGCGTCAAGTTCATTGCGGAACAGTTCGCCAAGATTCCGTTCTTGTACATTGCGGACGGACATCACCGTAGCGCGGCGGCAGCGCGGGTTTATTTGAAACGAAGTAGCAGCAGACGTGAGTCTGCTCAAACTGATCAGAGCCGACTCATGTCGGCTGCTACCCATCAAGATAAATCCGGACAATTGCTCACGGTGATCTTCCCGCACAACCAGATGCAAATTCTGCCCTACAACCGCGTGCTCAAGGACCTGAACGGTTTGACCGCCGCGCAACTGATGCAAAAGCTCGACGCCATTTTTACCATCAACCGGAGCGGCGCGGCGAAACCCACGCGCAAGCACGAGCTTGGTTTGTTTCTCAGCGGCAAATGGCACACTCTGTATTTTCGTCCTCATTTCGCCGCGACGAGCGACCCGATTGAACGGCTCGACGTGACACTGCTACAAAAACACGTGCTCGCTCCAATCTTCGCCATCGCCGACCAGCGCACGAGCAAGCAGATCAATTTCGTCGGTGGCATTCGCGGCACGGCGGAGTTGGAGAAGCTCGTGAACAGCGGCGAATACGCGTGCGCCTTCTCGATGTTTCCGACGAGCATCGAGGACTTGATGACCATCGCCGGCGCCGGCGGCATCATGCCCCCCAAGAGCACCTGGTTCGAGCCGAAGCTCCGCGACGCGATGTTCTGCCACATGATTTGATTTGTAGCGATGCTCGATGAGCGTCGCTGAAAGTTTGCGACGGTCACAGGCCGCCGCTACAATCCGATTGTGAACCGCTCGTCGCTAACTCGCTTCGCCTGGCTGTCCATCGTGGCGGCCGTGCTCACGATCGTGCTTAAGGCGGCGGCGTACTTCATCACCGGCTCGGTGGGATTGCTTTCCGACGCGGTCGAGTCGGTCGTGAATCTCATCGGCGGAATCATGGCGCTGGCGATGTTGACCGTGGCGGCACGGCCTGCGGACGAGGACCACACTTACGGCCACGGCAAGGCGGAGTATTTTTCCAGCGGCGTCGAGGGCACGATGATTCTCGTCGCGGCCATCAGCATCGGCGTCGCTGCCATTCCACGCTTGATAACGCCGAAGCCCCTGGAGGAAATCGGCCTAGGGCTGGTGGTTTCGGTCGTGGCTTCACTTATCAATCTTGGCGTCGCGCTGGTGATTCTGCGGGCGGGCCGCAAGCACAACTCCATCACGCTCGAATCTAACGCTCACCATTTGCTCACGGACGTGTGGACGTCGGTTGGCGTCATCGTGGGCGTGGGTTTGGTCGCGCTGACGAACTGGCTGTGGCTTGACCCGGTCGTAGCGTTGCTCGTGGCCGCGAACATCGTGTGGACCGGCATCCAAATTGTCCGGCGCTCCATCGCCGGATTGATGGACATTGCCCTTCCCGCCGGGGACATGGCTGCCGTGCGCAAAGTTCTGCAAACGTACGAGCAAACGGGCATCCAATTCCATGCCTTGCGCTCGCGGCAGTCCGGCGCGCGGAAATTTGTTTCCACCCACGTTCTCGTCCCCGGCGGTTGGACGGTGCAGCGCGGCCACGAACTGCTGGACAAAATTGAAGCCGACATCCGTCGTGCGCTGCCAGACTCGGTAGTCTTTACGCACCTCGAATCCCTCGACGACCCGGCTTCGTGGGATGACGAAACGTTTGATGGCGGCTAGAAGATAAAATTGCCGACGACGTGATCCCCGAAACGCATTTCAAAGGCTGGGCCAAACCCGGTCCCGTCCCGCCCGGACTCGCTTCGGGCGTGACAGTTGAGCCACACGAAACCCTTGATGCCATCAGCGGACATTTCCGGTTGTTTCAACTGCGCGACGGACATCGCTTTTCCACCGATGACATTCTTACCGCGTGGTACGGCACGAGTTGGTGTCCCACGGCGCGCACGGCGCTCGACCTCGGCAGCGGCATCGGCACGGTGGGGATGATTTGCGCGTGGCGGTTGCCGGGTGCGCGGTTCGTCACGGTGGAAGCGCAGCCGGAAAGCGTCACGCTGGCGCGAAAGTCCGCGCGCTACAACGGACTCACCGAGCGTTACGAAATTCGCGAGGGCGATTTTCGCGAAGCTTCGGAGCGCGGACAGCCTTGTCCGCAGGAACCCAACGCCATCGAAGAACTCGCGAACACAGCTGTCCGCGCTCCTGTCGTGCTGCGTCCCAACGAAAAATTCGATCTTATCACCGGCAGCCCGCCGTATTTCCCGCCGGAAGCGGGTATGAAGAGCGACCACCCGCAACGGCTCGCGTGCCGCTTCGAGTTGCGCGGCACAGTGGCGGATTATTGCACGACGGCAGCCAAGTATCTCGCGCCGGGCGGTTTCTTCGTGTGCGTATTCCCGACCGAGCACGCGCAGCTAACGCGTGTCGAATCGAGCGCCAAAGACGCGGGTCTGGTCATCGTCCGCAAACGCCCGGTCGTATTTCGCGAAGACGAACCGCCGCTCGTGGCGCTGTTCGGCATGATGCGCGCGGACGATTTACCCGAATGGTTTCGCGGACGGACTTGGGAAGAACCGCCCCTCATCATCCGCACGCGCAACGGAGAGATTCATCCGGAGTATTCAGCGGTGAAGCTGGCGATTGGATTTCCCCCGTGATTTCACGTAGGGCAGGCGTCGCGCCGGTCTCACAATATGTTTGAGATGGAGACCGGCGCGGCGCCTGTCCTACGAGCTGTTGATATTTCCGCTTTGCGCTCGCGGCGCTTTGCCGGTTTAATCCGCCCAATGAAAATTGTTCTGGCTTATTCGGGCGGATTGGACACCTCGGTGCTCCTTTCCTGGATCAAAGAAACCTACAACGCGGAGATGATCGCCTTCTGCGCCGATATCGGCCAGGAGGAGGAACTCCACGGCCTCGAAAAAAAGGCGCGCAGCACCGGCGCGGCGAAGATTTACATTGATGACCTTCAGGAGGAATTCGCCACCGACTTCATCTACCCGATCATTCACGCGGGCGCGATTTACGAGGGCCAATACTTTCTCGGTACGAGCATTGCCCGGCCGCTCATCGCCAAGCGCATGGTCGAGATTGCGAAGAAGGAAAAGGCCGACGCCATCGCCCACGGCGCAACGGGCAAGGGCAACGATCAGGTGCGTTTCGAACTCACCGCCGCCGCGCTTGCGCCGGATTTGCAGGTCATCGTCCCGTGGCGCGACGCCCGCTTCCGCGACGGGTTCCCAGGCCGGGCGGAGATGATCGCCTATTGCACGAAGAAAAAAATCCCCGTGCAGGCCAGCGCGAAGAAACCATTCTCATCCGACCGCAACCTGCTGCACATCTCCTACGAGGCGGGCATTCTCGAAGACCCGTGGATGGACGCGAGCGATAAAAAATATCACGGCTCGTTCACCACGCTCTCGGTGTTCCCCGAAGATGCGCCAGACAAGCCGGAGTTCGTCACGCTCGATTTCGTGAAGGGCAATTGCGTGGCTGTGAACGACAGAAAGCTTTCGCCGCTCGGTGTGATGAAAACGTTAAATCGTCTCGGCGGCAAACACGGCGTCGGGCGCGTGGACATGGTGGAGAACCGTTACGTGGGCATGAAATCGCGCGGCGTGTATGAGACGCCCGGCGGCGCGATTCTGCATTTCGCGCACCGACAGATCGAGAGCCTCACGATGGACCGCGAGGTCATGCACCTGCGCGACTCGCTCATCCCGCGCTACGCGGAGCTGGTGTATTACGGCTACTGGTTCGCGCCGGAACGGCTGGCGTTGCAGGCGCTCGTGAGCGAGAGCCAGAAGAACGTGACTGGCACCGTGCGCGTGAAACTTTACAAGGGCAACATCATAGTCGCGGGCCGCAAATCCCCCGTGAGCCTTTACAACCCGCACATCGCCACGATGGAAGCCGACCCGACCAAAGCCTACAACCAGGACGACGCCACGGGTTTCATCCGGCTGAACGCGCTACGCCTGAAAGTCGCGGCGAAGGTGCAGAGGAGAAAGTAAACGCCGGCAAACTTGAGGTGCCAAATTGGTACTTCAAGTTGAGCCGGCAATGCGGTCGCAATTTGCGACCGGTTCGGAAGAACTTGTTATGCGAAATCAGATTGCAAACAAGCGACCAGCCGCATGAGATTCCTCGACCTCACGCTGCCTACGCCCGCCGGGAATCTTGCGTGTGACGAGGCGCTGCTCGACTGGTGCGAGGCCGGCGGCGACGGAGAAGTGTTGCGTTTCTGGGAATCGCCGGGCCATTTCGTCGTGGTCGGCTACGCGAACAAGGTGGCGACCGAAGTCAACGCGGCGGCGTGCGAGGCGCGGGAGATTCCGGTTCTGCGGCGCTGCTCTGGCGGCGGCACAGTCGTTCAAGGGCCGGGTTGCTTGAACTACGCGCTGATCCTGCGAATCACGGCGGACGGCCCAACCCGCAACATCAGCGCCGCAAACCAGTTCATCATGGAACG
>JALOTT010000562.1 GCA_025457745.1 Verrucomicrobiota bacterium | reverse complement strand
ACCGGTTTGATTTTCTCCAGCGGATAGAGGTCGAAAAACTGCTGCGGAACATACCACGGCAGATGCGGTTTGGAGATGCCCAGCGCCAGGAAGAACGGCTTGCCGTCAAAGTCGCGTTGGAGCTGGTCGGCCGCCCATTTGCAGGCGAGATAGTCCTTGGTCTCCTCGACCGGCGCCTTGCAGGCGCCCCACGCAAAATCGGTGCCGCCGGCTTTGATGCCATCCACCGGTGGGGGTGATTCCTCCCACAGCAGGCCTTTGTTGCCGCCGCCCGGATTGGCGAACTCGTGGAACGCCCACTGGCCCTCATCCACGCCGGTCGCCGTCGCGTGCTTGTGGAAGATCTTGCCTGCAGAGAGCGTGTGATAGCCGTGCTTGCCAAAATATTCCGGCAGCGTGACGACAGTCTTGGCTTTCACCGCGTTCTTCAGATTCTGATCGTTGCCGTAAACACCGGTCGAAGACGCCCGCTTGCCGGTCAGCAGAGCCGAGCGGGACGGGCAGCAGACCGTGGAGGGGCAATAGGCCTTGTTCATCACCATCGCCTGCTGTTTGGCCAGCCGGTCCAGGTTGGGCGTGATCGCCTGCGGGTTGCCGCCGAGGCAGCCGACCCAGTCGTTCAGATCGTCGACGGCAATAAACAGCACGTTGTAACGCTTGCCCTGATTCTTCCCGGCGTCGGGTAGGTCCGCTTTGCCGGGCAGGCTGAGGCCTGGCTGTGCGGCCGGCCGGGGAGACTCCACAGCACCACAGATTGCGGCCAGCGGTGCGAGGAGGACGGTGGTGAGGATCAAGAAGGTCTTGTTCATCTTTGTTCTCCAGTATTCCGTTGTTGTTTTCATTCGTCGTCTCATTTCCCATCACCAAACTCAAACGAAACCGGCTCGGTCGCCGACAACGGCAGCCAGATCACGAGCGTGTAAGTTCCGCTGCCATCCACCTCGATGCCCAGGCGGTAGTCAATGCCTCGCGTTTTGGTCCGGCCGTTGATTTTCAGCGACACATTGTTGTCCGGGCCGCCCCATTTGGCAATAACGAATGCTGGATAGACGACGGCCGGTCGTAGCGATGGACGCGCGTGCCGTCGCTCGGAATCAACTGCACCGGATAATGATTCCATCCCCGCCACCAGACGTCGTTGTGCAGCATCGTCTGACTTCACGCGCCAAGTTCGCCGATCTCGAACTGCTTGGTCTGGCCCTTGAGATTCACGAGCTGGAGATTCCAGTTGTCCGCGGGCTTCTTCGGCGGCGCGTCCGAGCGATTGATGGTCACGGTTTCGCCGTCCGTGTTGGCGATGATCACTCCGGCATCGTTCATCACGTCCTCGGTGGCCTGGCCCGGGTGGCAGAGGATTTCGTTCTGGTTCAATTCGCAGTTGATGGCCTTGTCGGTGTTGTTGTGCACCAACTGGTGCCGGATGGAAACGCCGTCGGGATAAATGGTCCAGTATTCGTCCGTCCAAATGCCCCAACCGTTCGTGTCCTTCGCGGGCCACTGGTATTCGATGGAGGCCGAGGCGTTCCGCCAAGGCACCACAACACGCGCTTCGCTGTGATGGATGACGCGCGCATTGGAAAAGCGACAAAGCATGTCGGACATGTGTTGGTAGATCAGGTGTCCCAGCGCCGCGTTGCCGGCGCCGAACATCTGCCCGTCCATCAGAAACGGCACCTGCTGCTCGGGGTGAATCTGCCAGGCGCCGAAATAGGCCTGGTAGGCGGTGGCGATCTCGTCCGGCTGCTTCGAGAACCGCCCGCGCACCCAATCAGCCAGCGCAGCGTGCCGAGCCGCATCAGAAGTATCCGCCCTTCTCCGTGATCTGATGGATGTTCTGCCCTTCCGCCACCCAGCCAAAGATTTTCTGCTCGTTGGCGCGGATCTCCTCGGCCCGCACCAGCACGTCGAAGGCGATGTCGCGCGGGATGCAGACCACGCCGTCGCAGTCGGCGAAGATCACGTCGCCCGGCTTGATGACCACGTCGCCGATTTTGATCGGCACCTGGTGCCTGCCGGGCGGCGTCCTGCAGCAATCTGACCGCACCGGTCAGTTGACTGGGTGGCAGCTCTTGTGGAAAACCGATGACCCCAAGGCCAGGTGGAACGAGGCCCCGATCCGCACGGCCACGGAAGTTGCCTGAGGTGATTCGCAACGGGCCACGGTGATGGCATAGTCGCCTTGCCGGACCGAAACCTTGGCCGTCAGCCTGGATCGCACGGCCAACTCGTCCAGCACCGGCTGCACGGCGCCGGCCAAGGATACTGCCTTGCTCGGCCGCTGCGGGGTGATTTCACCCAGCGGCGGTACGCCGTTCCAGGAGATAGAATTCCAGGTCCCGATAGGTGTTCACATCGAAGGCAGTGGTTGACCGAGATCATCGACCGGCTGCTGGCCAAGAACAAGGAAGAGCGTTTCCAGTCGGCGGAGGAAGTCGCCGACGTGCTGGGAAAGTACTTGGTGCACGTGCAGAATCCAGCGTTGGAAGTCAGCCTGCCGGAAAGGATAGGGCCGCGCAAACCTTCGCAACCCGCCTCCAGTGGTTACAGGAGACTCACATTGGGAGCGGGGCTCGCTCTGGCACGATGGGGCGCGGTAATCACTGCCACCGAGTTTACGGGGCGGACTCTATTCTTCCTTACCAAGTCTTCAGTCGTCAGGAGGGGCGCGAGCGAGAACCCGAAGCCGCTCATCCCGCCGCCCGGTATCGCGTCCGCGCCACCAACCAACGTATCCATATTCATCTTTCCTGCCGACATCCGCGTGACGCTAAAGGGGTCCCA
>JALOTT010000233.1 GCA_025457745.1 Verrucomicrobiota bacterium | reverse complement strand
CGATTTTGGCATATTCAGAATCTTACAATACTCGTCTTCATTATTGGGATCTGATTTTGCCAGACGCATGACGGATAACGCGCGGTATTTCCAGATCAGCGTGCCGGTGCAGTCGGGCAATTCGGGCGGGGCGTTCGTGGACAAGCGGGGCAACGTGGTGGGCGTCGGTGAGCAATAATTGCATCTTTGAGCAAGCTGCGTGCGACTTGTAAAGCTGGACGGACTATCAGGAAGTAGCTGACACGCTGCAAAACCCAGCTTGCGCGAATAATTCGCGCGGCGTAAGGCCCAACCCTGTAATAACAGCCCACGAATAACCGGCCTGCCCTCCGTTTCGTCAGCCAAGCATCTCTGAAGTGCCTGAGCTCTGCGACGGCGGGGTGGTTGACATCACCCAAAGTTGCAGTAGCAACGAAACATAAATCTTTCTCGAACCAAGGAAGTGAGGCTCTTTCAACCTGTGGCGCGGAATAACCCGGGTCAAACTGTTTCCTCTTAATCGTGTATTTGTCAATTTTGGCTCTTAGCGAGGCTTCGTATTCGCCACTCAGAAACACCGCTCCTGCCTCACCGTTAAAGTGCGTGAAACTGATACCCTGAATGTTGTCCGCGCAAATGCGAATAATATTCTCTATGGTGGTCTTATTGTTTGGATCGTATGCATGTCCAACCTCCAGTGCAGACATAAGGAGGGTACACTGGGTGAGATAATTCTGCCACGTGTTATCTACTCGGACGAATTCATGCACATGCTTTCTTGCAATGGAGTAACACGCATTGGTTACGGTATTGATCACTTCCGCACAGCGCTTCCGCATGGCTTGTTTATCTGAATCAGGCGCGAACTTGATTGCGTTGTTAAACCCAGCGATCATCTCCGTTGTTCTGAGGTCTCTAACCGTTGACATCCAACCTGCCGCTTCGCCCTTCCCGGTCCATGCAGTTGGGTTCCTTGGGTCGTACTCAAGTACTTTTGTGTAATATTCGTATGCTTCCTTGGGATTGTTTGCAATGGCAGCAGCTTTAGCGAGTTCCATCAAATTCGCCACATTTACTCCGGACGCTAGCTGTATTGCCTGCTGAGTGATCACAGTCCCACCGCAATACATGCACTTCACTTGATCTCGATCGTCGGGAATCTGCAAGTCGCCACCGCAGCTTGGGCATTTCGCTGCGACGAAGCGAGTCGTAGCGCCGGGTTGACGGACGCTTGGTCCCGTAGTCGGAGCAGAAGCTACTGGTGCGGTTGGGGGTGTCGGAACAGGTGACGGGTCCGTAGGCTTTGGCTCAACCTTCTTCTCTGGAATGTGAATCTCGCATTGACAGGTTGGGCACTCAGACTTTGTTCCAGCCAATTCCTCCGGTGCTTCGATGTGTTGCTCGCAGAATGGGCACGTGAAGGTGATGTCGGGCATTGCCGTCTCTCCTTCCGTTAGATTGAATCCAAGATTGCTTTCTTCCTCACTTGAAATTCCTCTGCGCTAATCAACTTTTCTTCAAGCATTCGTTTGAGGGTCTGCACGCGCGCAACTGCATCGTGTCCAGCTTCGGGGGCAACATTCAGTGACTCTCCTAGCTGTTTTCCTAGTGGAGCGCCAGCGCCAACACCAACGCCCAAACCAAGACCACCCGCAAGCAGTGCTCCTGCTCCGCCTCCAGGATTCTCAGCCGCCTTTTCCAATGTGTCGAATGTGCGCATGGTGGTATAGGCTTGGCCCACCTTCGCTTTGCTGATCTGTTCGATTTCCATGCGACGACCAAAGACTTCCTGAAATTTGGCCAATTCGCTGTCAGGGATGCTGACCCGTTCCACGTTGAAGTTGATCACCTCGATCCCGAACCGGGCGAATTCCGGGCTGATGACGCTGGCGGAATACTGGGAGATTTCGTTGAGCTTGCCGTTGATCTCGAAGATGGAGGTCTTTTCTTCGGTGATGAATTTGGCGAGCGCGGCCGAGAAGCGTTGGTGAATCTCGCCAATGAAATATTCCAAGACCTTCACGCTATCCGCGGCCATCTGCGAGCCGACAATCTGCCGGACGAAACCCCGCGAATCCAGCACGCGCATACCCCAGCGTCCGAACGCGCGGACGGA
Organism: Verrucomicrobiota bacterium; assembly: GCA_025457745.1. GTDB lineage: Bacteria > Verrucomicrobiota > Verrucomicrobiia > Limisphaerales > JADLHS01 > JALOTT01. The sequence continues at coordinate 4,286 of JALOTT010000233.1, read as the reverse complement.
AATGGGATAATTGTACGTCGGGTCAATCAGGGGAACTGGCGACTGCGTACCCCATTTGAGGTCGCGTTTGACAGTCTTGTTGATGAACCAAACCTCGGCGGCGAATGGCGTCTGGCCACCAAAGGGAAGGTCCACGATCTTGTTGAGCAACGGAAGATTTGCAGAAGTAAGTGTGTGCCTGCCGGGACCGAAAAGGTCAAAGACTTCGCCGCCCTTAAGAAAGAGTGCTTCTTGGCTTTGGTTGACGATGAGTTGACTACCGAGTTTCAACTCCTCGCTGGGGAACTTCCAGATAAGGATCTCGTCTGATGGCGCGTCAAATTTTATTCTGTCAATCAGAGCCATAAAAAAATTAATTCGCTGTCTCGTCGCAGCGTATCCACTTTGTCATCTTTGACAACCAGCTTTTTCTTGGCTCATCAGGTGGATGCGGCCAATGATCTGGCGTTGCTCAAGGCGGAGGGGCGATTTTGCGCCGCTGTCGCCGCGCGGCAAGCATTTTTAGGCTCAGTTCACCGCATCGAACATCGCGACGATGTTCGCGGGCGGCACGTCGGCCATGATGTTGTGGACTTGCTGGAAGACGTAGCCGCCGCCGGGCCGCCAGATTTCCATCTGCCGCCGGACGTGGTCGCGCACTTGGGCGGGCGTGCCGCCGCTCAGAATCTCGCGCGTGTCGCAACCGCCGCCCCAGAATGTCAGCTTGTCGCCAAAGTCGCGCTTCAGACCGGCAGCGTCCATGCCGCGACAGGTGATTTGCACCGGGTTGATGGCGTCCAGACCCGCTTCGATCAACCCTGGCAGCAGTTCGCGCACACCGCCGCAGCAGTGCAACATGATCTTGAGGTGGGGCGCGAGTTGCTTCGCGCGCGACCACATGAACTTTTCGCGCGGAAAGAAGAACTCGCGATACATCTTCGGCGAAACCTGCGGTCCGTTCTGCATGCCGAGGTCGTCACCGAACAAAATGATGTCAATGTGCGGGCCCACCGCGCCGAGGAACCGCTCCAGGTTGGCGAGGTGCATCTCGGTGACGCGATCTAAAAACTCGTGGGCGCGCGATGGATTGCCCGCCAGCAGCAGGAAGAAATTGTCGTTGCGATAAAAAAACTGACCCATCTCCAGCAGGTTTCCGCCGAACAAGGCGATGATGGCGCGGTCGGTTCGACCGCGCAACCGCCGCGCGCCCTCGGCCAGCAGCTTCGGCCCGTCCGGTCCGGCGGCGATCGGTCCAGGCGGTGAGGCGATGGCGGTCCACATGCTCTCCGAGAGTTCCTCGCCCAACCGTTCCAGGTCGTCGGCGTCGGCAAAGGGCCAGTGCGTCTGCTCGAAGTAGAGGCAGCCTTCCGGCATCCGGGCGATGTTCCGTCCCGTCCGCTGCGAACGGATCACCCACTCGCCGTTCACGCGGGCGGGCAAAGCCCAGACCGGCATCAGACAAGGTGTGCCGTCGGGCAACGTCCAATCCGCCCACCACTTGTCCTCCAGCGCGAAGGCGCGGCCCAGTTCAATCGTGTCCACCTGAAACCGCTCCAGTACGTCCTCGTCCACAATGGCCAGTTGCTGGATCGGATCGTAAACGCGGATGGGTTTCTTCGCCAGGCCGAGGAAGTCACGCAGCCGCGCGTAAGCCACGGCGGCGATGCCGGAAGAGCGATGCCCGGAGAAATCCACCGGGATGCGATCCGGGTCGCGGTGGTTCAAAGCGGCGCGGACTCGTTCTTGTGATGTCATGGTTGGCAATCCAGGTTTGCGGGCACGGCCCGGTTTTGCGCGTAGCCTGCCACGCCCTGCGGCAAGGTCAAAAGCAAAGTGCAACGGTGGCGGCCATCGCCGGCGAGACGCCGGCGCTCCGGTTCAGGGGGAAGCGCTGCGCAAGGCTGCCCGTGGGACAGGCGTCGCGCCTGTCTCTGATTTCCTCGCAGAAAGATGGAGACAGCCGCGACGGCTGTCCTGCCGTTCGACGTAGCCGCGGACGTCAGTCCGCGCTGTTTTTCAGTTCTACACCGGTCGGTGAGCATCGGCTAAGTCAAGTTTGCGCCGACTGAACGTCGGCGGCTACAGATCAGGAAGCAAGCCATGTTCGTCAGCCCGAGCTTGCTCACTTAGCCAGTTTCGGCGCGAGGCGCTCCGCCAATTTCAGCGCCGCATCTTGCAAGGCGCTCTTCCCGGCGATCTGCTCGGCGATGTCCACGCCGACGCTGGTCTGGCGGTCCACCAGCAGCAGTTCGCCGCCAGTTTTGAGAAGGAAGCGTTTGTTCATGCTGTGATCAACGCAGATCGCTGAGTGCTACCCGGTAGAGGTGACGGTCGAATTGCACCCATAGAAAGCCAGCCCCCGCTTGAAGACTGTCCACAGACGCAGCAGGAATGCGGGCGAGCTTCCGGACTCGCATTTGTTTCAGGTCATAAACAACGATGTAACCTTTACCGGCGACGATGACGTCGGAGCCCGCTGAAGCCAGAAGTTGGGGATACTCGGGCAGGCTGCCATCATCGGCCACGATTCGCACAGAGCCATCGCTGGAATTATGAATTCCCAGCCCAGGTCGCCAGACCATGCGGGAAAAACTGATCTTTTTCGAAGGGTTGGAATCAGCGCGGATCTGGGCAACTTCCTGTCCGGTCAAATTCTTCCTGGTGGTAACTGCGAGGTTCGTTCGGCCCGGCCCAAAATCCTGGAGATCCACATCATAGCGCGCGACGCTAAGCCCTGTTATGAGGCACTCCGAGTTTGCAGCGAACGAGTGGACGGAGGTTTGTTCCTGGAACGGCAAGGGCGTCCATTGGTCTTTATCTGGGAGGTATCTGCGCACACCTTCCCGGGCGACATTAAGAACAATTTGGCGGGCCGGCCAGCTCCCGATTAGAACGACCGGGTTTCGTGGCGGTCGATCAGCAGGGTCCGCCACCCTCCCACCAGTTGCAAAGGCGGGTGGGATCAATTCGGGTGTCAGTGCTGGGGTGAAGGAAGAGAAGTGGTGGGAACGAAAGTCGAGGCGCCCCAACCCCCCACGGCTTTCACCGCTGTGGTTTTGTGCTCCGTAACCGATCCACAAGCAGTCATCGGCCAGATGGAGACTGGCAAGTTCATCCATGAGCAATCCATCCTTCATGGTATATTGCCGGCACTTGGCGCTCGTTTTGTTGTATTCGATTAGCCCATCGCCTGCCGTGGCAATCCAGATTCGCTCCCCATCGAGGCAAAGCGCAGTGGCACAGGGATAGGAGTTGCCTGGCAATGAAACCGTGAGATTGGTTTGGAGGTCGAGGGTAAGGTGGTGGAGTTGGTGGCCAACGCCCAACCAAAGTCCCGCAGGTTCGACAACGAACACCGCATCCGCACCGAGGCGTAAGCAGGACGTGCCCAGCTCAAAGTGGCGGTCATCGGTCGGGGTGGGCAAACCCAGCTTCGCACGGCAAGCAGCAGCGCATTGGGCTGGTAGGAATGGTGTGAAGGCATGACCCCAAACTCCATTATGCGCCATGACAACAGGTGTGTCGCCCAGTTCCTCGAACGCTTTCAGGGCGTTTGTGTAGTCCTGGCTTTTGAGATAGGCGAACCCCAACCTGACGCCGTCTCTCGCATCCATTTTGAGTTGCGGGATACGCTCGCAAGCGGAGCGCTTGGCAGATACCAATTCGGCGGCGAGGCCGTACAGCTTGTGGTCGAGACACCAGTCGTAGGTGGTCAGTAACAGGTTCTTGAAATACATTTCCGGGTCGAGCAACTGGTCCGGTCTGGCCCGCAACAAATCGAGCGACTGGAGGAACTCGGCGTAGATGGGCGAGTTGGTGTCCGGCAAAAACGTGACGGCCGAGCCGAGCAGATGCGGCACCAAGGCTGGGAAGTTGGTCCGGAGCATCGGGAGCACACCGGCGATTTGCTCGGCGGCCGTTCGTCTCTCTCCAAATGCGTCCGCGAAATCTTTCAAGCCGTACCAGGCATCAATGCCCCCGCCTTTACCACGCATAACGCTTTCGGCACTGCTGACGCTGCCCTTCAGTTGCTCGATGAGGACGGCGATGTCCTTGGAGCCGGGGGCCATCCCCGTGCGGGCGTTGCGTTCGATTGTGTGAGCTACGCTGAACGCGGCTTTTTGTTTTGCATAATCGGCCTCGCTGGGATTCTGTGAACGTGTAACCGCCAGGTTGTACCATTTCGCAGACTCCTGACTATCTTCCCATTCGAAGGTTTCACCGAGGCTGAAGATGGCTTTTTGCGACCACCCGTGATTGGTGCCGGATGCCAATTCACGGAACTGGTTGCGCGCTTCCTCGATACG
>JALOTT010000014.1 GCA_025457745.1 Verrucomicrobiota bacterium | reverse complement strand
CCGCAGACGAAGCCCGGATCATTGAGCCGCGCGTCAAGACCTACCAGTGCGCGATTTTTTCTCCGAGCACTTCCACCGCCGATCCGCTGCAAGTCTTGCGCGCCATGGAGCAGGACGCGGTGGCTGAAGGCATCGTCATCCGGCACAGCGTGGCTTATCTCGGCAAGAACGGCGACATGATCAAGACTTCCGCGGACGATTACCAGGCGGGTTACGTCATCAATGCCGCCGGCCTTTATGCCGACCGCGTGGCTCGGGACTTCGGTTTCTCCGAGGAATACCGGATTCTGCCGTTCAAGGGAATTTACCTTTACTCGGAGGAGCCGGTGGGATCGTTGCGGACAAACGTTTATCCCGTGCCCGACCTGCGCAACCCGTTTCTCGGCGTGCATTTCACCGTGGCCGTGGATGGACACATGAAGATTGGTCCGACAGCCATCCCGGCTTTTTGGCGCGAGCAATACAAAGGTTTTGAAAACTTCAAATTCGACGAGTTCGCCGAAATCATTTTCCGCGACCTGGGCCTGATCTTTCTCTCCGGTTTCGACTTCAAGCGTCTGGCGGCCGAGGAGACACTGAAATATTTCCGCGCGCGGCTCGTGTCGCTGGCCAGGGGGCTGCTCGACGGGGTGAATCTCCGGGACTACCGGCACTGGGGCAAGCCCGGCATCCGCGCGCAATTGCTCCACCTCAAGACGCGCAAACTGGAGATGGACTTTGTGCTGCAAGGCGACCGCAAGTCGCTTCACGTGCTGAACGCGGTGTCGCCCGCGTGGACTTGTGCGATGCCGTTCGCCAGCTACGTTTGTGACAAGGTGCAAGGCTTGCTGAAATGAGCGGTGCGACCGAAGCCGGAACCACTCCCATCGCTCCGCGTTTTGGCCGGGTTAGTCAATTGCGCATTTGAGGCCATCTTCAGTCGTCACTTGGGTGGCAGCGGTGAATACGGTTTGACGAACAGCCCTCTCGCCTACGCCGGATTGCCGCAAGCGCTCACACTCCGGGCGCCCGCCCGCCGCCGGTAAAAGAATTGCCAACCGTCCAGCTCGGTGATATTTTCATTTCGTCGTATGGCGAAATGACCATATAGCAAACAATGGCCAGGCCGCAGCGATTAATTTATGCGCGAATTCATGTCCATTACCAGGGCGTTGTCCGACCCGAACCGCGTGCGCGTGCTGCTGGCGTTGCGGCGCGGCGAACTGTGCGTCTGCCAGATCACGGAGTTGTTCGGCTTGGCGCCCTCCACCGTCTCCAAACATCTGTCCGTGCTGAACCACGCCGGGCTGGTCCTGTCGCGCAAGACCGAACGCTGGGTGTATTACCGGTTGGCCGGCCGGACCGCGCCCGTTGCCGTGCGCGAAGCGCTGGATTGGGTTCACAAGTCGCTTGCCAAAACCGACGAAGCCGCCGCCGATGGGAAACGGCTGGCGAAGATTATGAAAATGGACCTGGCAGAACTCTGCCGCCGCCGCTGTCGCGGTTGAGCCGCCCGTGACTGAATTTATGAACACAACCTCACTTGAAAAACATCAAGCCGTCCGCGAAACCGTGCGCGGTGGTTATGCGAAGATTGCGGCGGAAACATCCGCCGGCGGTTGCAGTCCCGGCGTTTCGTGTTGCGGCTCTGCGCCGCAGGACGCCGACAAGCTCGCCCGTGAGCTTGGCTACCCGGTTGACGAACTCCAGTCGTTGCCGGACGGCGCGAACATGGGTCTCTCCTGCGGCAATCCCGCCGCGCTCGCCGGGCTCAAGCCCGGCGAAATCGTGCTCGACCTTGGCAGCGGCGGCGGCTTCGACATCTTTATCGCCGGCCGCAAAGTCGGACCGACGGGCCGCGCCATGGGCGTGGACATGACGCCGGAGATGCTGGCCAAAGCCCGACGCAATAGCGCCAGTTATCGCCAGCAAACCGGCCTTGAGAATGTCGAGTTCCGCCTCGGTGAAATCGAACACCTGCCGGTGGCAGACAACAGCGTGGACGTGATAATTTCCAACTGCGTCATCAATCTTTCGCCCGACAAAGCCCAGGTCTGGCGCGAAATCGCGCGCGTGCTGAAGCCGGGCGGTCGGGTGGCGGTGTCGGACATTGCGTTGCTCAAGCCGCTGCCGCCGCAGGTCGTCAAGTCGGTCGAGGCGCTCGTGGGCTGTCTCGCGGGCGCGGTGCGCGTTGACGAGACTGAGCGCATGGCTCGCGCGGCGGGGTTGACCGACATCGTTCTCAACTCGAAACCCGGATACGTCGAGGCGATGACCGGCTGGAACGACCCGCTCTACAAAGCGGTTGTGGCGAATCTGCCGTCGGGAACGAAGCCGTCGGATTACGTGACCAGCCTGGAAGTTGGGGCGCGCAAGCCGGGTGCGGACTGTTGCGGCGACGATTGTTGCAAATCATGAACAACACCCTTGCAACTCCCCAACGGCTGGCGTTTTTCGAGCGCTACCTCACGCTTTGGGTTTTCCTTTGCAGGGTCGTCGGCGTCGGGCTCGGCAGCGGCTAATTCTAACGATGACGCCGAAGACTTTATGCCAACTGCAAATTCAAAACCACTCGTCCTGATTCTTTGCACCGGCAATTCGTGCCGCAGCCACCTGGCTGAAGGCATCCTGCGTGCCGCCGCCGGGGACTTCCTCGACGTGCAAAGCGCCGGCTCGAATCCGGCGGGCTACGTCCATCCGCTCGCCATCAAAGCGACGGCGGAAATCGGCCTGGATATTTCCGGTCACCGCTCCAAGCACATGAACGAGTTTCTCGGTGGCCGCGTGGAAACCGTCATCACCGTTTGCGGCAAGGCGGATCAGGCATGCCCGTTGTTTCCCGGCCAGGTGAACCGGCATCATTGGGGATTCGACGATCCCGCGCACGCCTCGGGCACGGAAGCGGAGCAGATGGCGGTCTTCCGCCGGGTGCGCGACGAGATTCGCCGGGTGTTCGAAGCCTACGCCGCGGGACGACGTGACCAGGCCAAGGCTGCTTCGTTGACGAGTTGACTAAATGACTACGGATTGGCGCAAAGAATGGAAGCCGCTCGTCTTGATTGGCGGGTTGTTCCTGGCGTGTTTCTACCTGCCGGTCGGCGCGCCGCGTTTCGACAACGCGGTCACGGAGGCTTTCGAATTGGTGAAGTGGTATGCGCGCGAGCATGTCATCCTTTGCCTCATTCCGGCGTTCTTCATCGCGGGGGCGATTGGCGTCTTCATCAGCCAGGCGTCGGTGATGAAATATCTTGGGCCGAAGGCGAACAAGGCGCTGGCCTACGGCGTGGCCTCAGTATCGGGAACAATCCTCGCGGTGTGTTCCTGCACGGTGCTGCCATTGTTCGCCGGCATCTGGCGCATGGGCGCGGGACTTGGCCCGGCGACAGCGTTCCTTTACTCCGGGCCAGCGATCAACGTGCTCGCCATTGTGCTGACGGCGCGGGTGCTCGGTTTGAAGATGGGGATCGCGCGAGCGGTGGGTGCGGTGGTGTTCAGTGTGGTGATCGGGTTGCTGATGCACCTGATTTTCCGTAAGGAGGAACTGGAGAAAGCCGAAGCCGCGGCGCTATTACCCGAGCCGGAAGTAAAACGCCCGCTCTGGCACAACCTCATCTATTTCGCCTGCATGGTGGGCATCCTCGTGTTCGCCAATTGGGGCAAGCCGATGGAAGACGCCGGAATCTGGCATGCCATCTGGCTGATGAAGTGGCCCATCACGGCTGCGTGTGCGGCGGCGCTGGGCGTGGTCCTCGCCCGCTGGTTCGCGGTGGCGTGGTGGAAGGTGCTGGCCGTAGCCGTCCCGGCGACTGTGCTGGCCTTCGCGTTGCCGCAACAACCGATGATCCCATTCGTTTTCGGGGTCGTGGGGCTGTCCGTCATCACGAGCACCAGCGAAGGCGAAACCGGCGACTGGTTTGCCTCGACCTGGACCTTTGCGAAACAGATCACGCCGCTGTTGCTCTTTGGCGTGCTGGCGGCGGGATTCTTCCTCGGTCGTCCGGGCAAGGAAGGCATCGTTCCCTCCGAGTGGGTCACGGCGGCGGTGGGTGGTAATTCGCTGCGAGCAAACGTCCTCGCGTCCGTCGTGGGCGCATTCATGTATTTCGCCACGTTGACGGAAGTGCCGATTCTGCAAGGACTGATCGGCAGCGGCATGGGCCAAGGCCCGGCGCTCGCGTTGCTGCTGGCGGGACCGGCGTTGTCGCTCCAAAGCATGTTGGTGCTGCGCACCGTCATGGGCACAAAGAAAACGGTCGTTTATGTCGCACTCGTCGTCGTGATGGCAACCATCAGCGGCCTGATCTACGGCGCGTTGTTTTGAACCACGAATGAACACGAATACACACGAATGGAGAAACGAGTTTACGCGAATTTCGCTAATTGACGCGAATTCCGGGTCGGCTGCTATAATTCGTGATAATTCGCGCAATTCGCGTCAAAGCCTTTTAAGCCGGTCCATTCGTGGTTCGGTCAAATTCCCAATTCTCAACTCACAACCAAAGGAACAAATATGAAACTCCAAATCCTCGGCACCGGCTGCGCCAAGTGCAACGCACTGACAATGGCCACGGTAAAAGCTGCGCAAACCCTCGGCCTCCAATACGAACTCGAAAAAGTCACCGACCTCAATCAGATCATGTCCTTCGGCGTGATGATGACGCCCGCGCTGGTCGTGGACGGCAAGGTGAAGGTGAGCGGTAAAGTGCCGTCGGTGGACGAAATCAAAACCCTGCTCGCGTGAAATGTAACCCTGCTCAAACCATGAATACCTCAATCAAGATTCTCATCGTGGCCGCGCTCGCCGTGACCGTCGTGGCCGCTGTCGCTCTCAAGAAGGGCAAGCCCGTGACTTACTCCAGCGCGGCAACTCCAACCGTGACCGCCACCGCTGCGTCTCCCGACACGGCCAACACCGCTGCTGTCGCCAACGCGAAGCTACCCAAGCTGCTCGACCTCGGCGCCACCAAATGTATTCCGTGCAAAATGATGGCCCCCATCCTGGCCGAATTGAAAAAGGAATACGCCGGGCGCATGAACGTGGAGTTCATCGACGTGTGGGAAAACGAGGGCGCGGGCAAGCAATACGGCGTCGAAATGATTCCCACGCAGATTTTCTTCGATGCCACGGGCAAGGAACTCTTCCGCCACGTCGGTTTCTACGGCCGGGAAGACATCCTCGGCAAATGGAAGGAACTTGGCGTGGATCTCGGCGGCAACAATCCCGTCGGCATCGTGCGCGAAACGCCTGTGGCGGCTGACACCCGCCCGCGCGAGCAGGTCTGCTTCATGTGCGACGGCGACGTGAACGCGAAGAGCCGCACCGTGGTCAAGGGTCAGGCCGAGCAGCGCGTCCTTTGCTCGCCGCACTGCTACTTCATCTACTTTTCCAGCATCGTTGGCGCGGACCTGAAGGCCGAAGACGCCAAGGTGAACGTGGCCGATTGGTCCAGCGGCAATCTCGTGGCCGCACCCTCAGCAACCTATCTCTACGGCATGGACGCCAAGGGACGCGCGACCGTCAGGGCGTTCGCCGACAAGGACGCTGCGATCAAGGAGCAGCAGGCCAACCCCGGCAACCTGGTGACCTGGGACGTGCTGCGCTCGAAAGAACTCGCCACGCGTTGCGCGTTCTGCGACCGCGCGGTGTATCCCGAGGACGCCTGCGCTGTGAAGTTCGGAACGACGCGCGGTTATGACTGCTGCACGCATTGCGCCATGGGCGTGGCCGCGCGGCTCAAGCAGAACATTGAAGTCGAAGCCAAGGACGGGCTGACCGGCGAGCTCATCCGGGTGAAGACGCTGGATGGACAAATCGCCGCGCTCGAACCCGCGACGACCGTGGCGTGGTTTGGACAGAAGAAGGGCGCGGACGGCAAGTGGGTGTCCGCCGGGTGCTTCAAGCAGGGGTTCTTCGTCAGTGAAGACAACTTGAAGAAGTGGCTCGACGCGCGGCCCCCAATGACTGGCCGGCAAATCACGATTGCTCAGGCGCTGGCCGACAAGATGAAACTGACGCCCGAACAAATCGCCAAGGCGTGCAAACTCGGAGAATGTAAGTAACCGGACAGAGGTCTTTATGAACACAACACCTGACCAAGTTGCCCAACGAAGCGGCGAACTTTTCAACCAGGGGCTTTGCTGTGCGGAAAGCGTCCTGCAAGCCGTCGCCGAAAGCCGCGGCATCCAGTCGGAGCTGATCCCGAAGATCGCCACGGGCCTCTGCGCTGGCATCGCCCGGAGCGGTGGCATTTGCGGCGCGGTGAGTGGCGGAGTGCTCGCCATCAGTCTGGTCACCGGCCGGCGCAACGCCACGGAATCGCGCGAGGAAAACCACCGGCTCATCCGGGCCTTCCTGAGCGAATGTGAAGCGAAGTTCGGCTCCACGAATTGCGAAAAGCTGATTGGCTGCCGTCTCGACAAGCCCGAGGGGCAGAAGTTTTTTCAAGAGCACAACCTCCGCGAGAAATGCGCTGGGTTCACTCAGGAAGCGGCGCGGTTGGCGAGCGAGTTGATTGAACAATCCACAGCCGCCCAGGTTTCTCAGGCGCGTTGAACACCGGGCCGGTATGGAACAGCTTTTTACGAACCTGAGCCACGCCGTTGAAGGCAGCCCGGCTGTTGCGCTGGGCGCGGCGGTTGCGTGGGGCGTCCTGAGCATTGTTCTCAGCCCGTGCCATCTCGCCAGCATTCCACTAATCGTCGGTTTCATCAGCGAGCAGGGCCAGGTGACGGCGAAGCGCGCGTTCTGGACTTCGACGCTCTTCGCCGTGGGCATCCTCATCACCATCGCGGCCATCGGCGCAATCACCGCCGCGGCGGGTCGCATGATGGGTGACGTGGGGCGTTACGGGAATTACTTCGTGGCTGTCATTTTCTTCGCGGTGGGATTGCACCTGCTTGGCGTGATTCCCATGCCCTTCTCCGGGGCGGGACCAGTGGGCATGAAGCGCAAAGGCTATCTGGCCGCATTCATCCTCGGATTGGTATTCGGCATCGCGCTCGGCCCTTGCACGTTCGCCTACATGGCCCCGATGCTCGGTGTCACTTTCAAGCTGGCGGCGACCAATTTTTTTTACGGCGCTACGCTGTTGTTGGCCTACGGCGTCGGGCATTGCGCGGTGATTGTCGCGGCGGGCACGTCAACGGAACTCGTGCAACGCTTCCTGAATTGGAACGAACGATCCAAAGGCGTCACTGTCGTCAAGATCGTCTGCGGCATCCTGGTCCTCCTGGGCGGCGTTTGGTTGATCTACACCGCTCCTTGAAATTGCAGGTACCTGTTAACCAAAGGAACAACCATGAAACAAGAAAACCTCACACGCAGAAACTTCCTTGCCACCGCCGGAGTAGCGGCTTTGGCCACGAGCCTGGCCCCCGGCGCGGAAGAAACCTCAAAGGGCAAAGCCCTGAAAATCCTCGGCATCGCGTGCAGCCCGCGCAAAGGCATGACCACGGCCAAAGCCGTGCAAGCCGCGCTCGATGCTGCGAAATCCGTGGACGCACGGATCACCGTCGAGTTGATTGACCTTGGCGGACTGAGCATCGCCGGCTGGTCGCCAGCGATTCCCAAGGACGATTTCGACGTCATCCTGCCGAAGTTGAAAGACCCGCAGCTCGGCGGTTTGATTATCGCGTCGCCGTCGTATTTCCGCTCGCTCAGTTCGCTGTGCAAGGCGTTCATCGAACGCTGCATGCCGTTGCGCGAGGATGCGATGCTGCTGGCGAACAAGCCGGTGGGCGCGCTGGCCGTGGGCGGCAATCGCAACGGCGGGCAGGAACTGGTCATCGAGCAAATCCTCATGGCGATGCTCAGTTACGGCATGGTGCCGGTCGGCGGCAAATCGCCCGCGATGCTCGGCGGCACGCTTTGGAACACCAAGGACGACGTGAGCCAGGACGAATCGGGGTTGCAATCGGCAAGACTCCTCGGCACCCACGTGGCGGAAGTCGCGTTGAAACTGTTCAAGAATCCATGAGCAACATCCCCGCACCCAAACGCCTCGCTGTTTTCGAGCGCTACCTCACGCTTTGGGTTTTCCTGTGCATGATTGTCGGGGTCGCGCTTGGCAAACTCGCGCCCGGACTTACCGCGAACTTGAGCAAGCTGGAGTTTGGACAAGGTTCGCAAGTCAACGTGCCCATCGCCGTGCTGATCTGGCTGATGATTTATCCGATGATGCTCAAGGTGGATTTCACCGCGCTGGGCGGCATCGCACGCAAACCGCGCGGGTTGGGGGTCACGCTTGTCGTGAACTGGCTCATCAAACCATTCAGCATGGCGCTGCTGGCGTGGCTCTTCATGCAACATCTTTTCAGCGCCTGGATTTCGCCGGACCTGGCGAAGGAATACACCGCCGGCCTCATCATTCTCGCCGCCGCGCCCTGCACGGCGATGGTGTTTGTGTGGAGCTATCTCACCGATGGCGATCCCGTTTACACGCTCGTGCAGGTGGCCGTGAACGACCTCATCATGCTGGTGGCGTTCGCGCCCATCGTGATGTTTCTCTGCGGCGTGGCCAACGTGGTTGTGCCAAGCAAGGTGCTCATCACGTCGGTCGTGGTGTTTATCGTGATTCCGCTGGCGGCGGGCTGGCTGACGCGCACGGCGCTGCTCAAGTCGCATGGCAAGGATTGGTTCGACAAGAACTTCCTGCCGAAGTTTCATCCGGTGACGATCTTCGCGCTGCTGCTGACGCTGGTGCTGATTTTCGCGTTCCAAGCGGAGAATCTCACTACGCGCTGGCTCGCCGTCTTGCTGCTGGCCGTGCCGATCGCGCTCCAGGTCTATTTCAACTCGTCGTTGACCTACTTGCTGATGCGCTGGCTGAAAGTGCCGCACAACGTCGCGTCGCCCGGGGCGCTCATCGGTGCGAGCAACTTCTTCGAACTGGCGGTAGCGGTGGCCATCACGCTCTTCGGGCCGGGTTCGGGTGCAGCGCTGGCCACCGTCGTGGGCGTGCTGGTGGAAGTGCCGGTGATGCTCTCGGTATGCAAAGCGTGCAACGCCTCGCGTGGCTGGTATCAGCAGTGAACTGTGACGGATTGAATGGCCAAAGGAATCAGCCGAAAGGGGTTTGGCGTGAGCGCGGGACAAAACACCGACTCTGATTTTACCAACATGGACAGAAACTGATTTGTCAGCCGCCTTCCCCGCTCCAACGGAGGGTTATTCATTGGCACCCACCCAATCCGCACAATCTCGCCAACTAATTTGCTGAGATCTGATTCGCATCAAAACGGCTTTGTGGCGGTGCTGCGATGTCGTGCTGAATGAATGAAAAAGTTGTGCCGTTGGGCCTCTGAACCCATCTCAGTGATATGCCCTGCACCACAGTGGAATGGTAAACTTTTCACTTGTGGTTCTTAGAGCCTTCCCTTATCTTGTCCGTGCGAAGACAAAATCCGTAGCACAGAAAGCAGGCCCTATGAACCGTAACGGCACCGACGTAATTGAGACGCTGACCAATTCGAGGATTTATCAGGACTACGAGCGTGCGTTTAGCGAGATGACGGGGTTGCCGGTGGCGCTGCGGCCTGTGGAATCGTGGCAATTGCCGCATCATGGGAAGCGGAAGGAGAATCCGTTTTGTGCCCGGATCGCGGAGACGAGCCGCTCCTGCGCCGCCTGCCTGCAAGTGCAGCAGAATCTGGCCGAGACCTCAAAAGAAGAAGCACAAACGGTCGCCTGTCCCCTCGGCTTGTGCGACACCGCGGTGCCGGTGCGGTTGGGGAATACGTTGATCGGCTTCCTGCAAACCGGTCAGGCGTTCCGCCGGAAGCCGGGGGAGGCCCAATTCACGCGCGCGCTCAAACTGCTCGCAGATTGGGGCGTTGAAGCCGACCCTGACCAGTTGCGGAAGGAGTACTTTAACACCCAGATCTTGTCGCCGACGAAGCATGATTCCGCCGTCAAACTGTTGATCATTTTCGCGCAGCACCTCTCGATGGTGAGCAATCAAGTTATCGTTCACCAAAAAAACGCTGAACCTCCCGTCATAACCCGTGCCAAAGAATATATCCAGCAGCACGAGGCCGATGAGCTTTCGCTCGGCGAAGTGGCAAAAGCTGTCAATACGAGCAGTTTCTATTTCTGCAAACTTTTCAAAAAGGTTACCGGGCTGAATTTCACACATTACGTCTCGCGGGTGCGGGTCGAAAAAGCAAAGAATCTTTTGCTCAATCCGAACCTACGCGTAAGTGAAATCGCCTTCGAGGTTGGTTTCCAGTCTCTCACTCACTTCAACCGCGTCTTCAAGAAAATCATCGGCCAATCGCCGACCGAGTACCGCGCGCAACTCGCTTCAGCCTGAGCCTTGGTAACTTGATCTGTTCAGCGGCCGGATACCTGCAACTGGCTCGTTGACGGCTTGGAGTCCGCCGCGGTGACGGATTTGATGGCACTAAGTTGGGATGAATGAATCGAGCGGCTGAGGGCGCAAGAAACAAGTGCCGCCTGCGCTTTGCAACAATTCAAACGAATCGAGTGCCGACATACTCAGAACAGCCATTCCTCGCACGTGTGCGAGGTGGAACGGTCAGGCGGGCCTGCGGGAATCAAGTTGAAGGAGAAGTGACTGTTTTCAGCGGAGGAACAACTCCGCCGCAGAGTCGGCGAAACGCAAGCCGGCGCGGGTCAGTTGAAAGCCGTCCGGCGCGATGCGTCCCCAACCCCGCTCTGCCAGCCGGTTCATGTCGTCCGCCCATTGTTCGCGCAGGTCGTGCCCGGTCACGCGGCGAAACTCCTCGAATGGCCAACCGGCGTTCATGCGCAGACCGAAGGCTGCGGTTTCACCGGCGCGTGCCAATGGCGACAGTTCTTCGCGCGATTCGATAGCGCGTTTTCCCTTTTCAAGTTGCTCGCAGTAAAACCGTGTGTTCGACCAGTTTTTCGTGCGCACAACTCGTACATAGCTCGTGGCGCTGGGACCAAGCCCGTAAAACGAACCGCCGCGCCAGTAGTTCACGTTGTGCAGGCAGGCGCGCGAGGGGATTGACGATTGGCGATTGCCGGTTGCCGATTGGTCCTTCGCGAAGTTGGCCACCTCGTATTGCTGAAATCCGGTGATCGTCGCTTGTTCGACCAATTCCTCATACATCTCGCAAGCGAGGTCTTCGTTCACGTCGAATTCGCCTGCGTGGAGCTGCGCGTAAAGCGGCGTGTCCTCTTCGTAGATGACTTCGTAGGTGGAGAGATGCTCGCTGGCCAGGGCCAGCGCTTCTTTGAGGGTCGCTTGCCACATCTCCAACGTCTGGCCGGGAATGGCGAACATGAGGTCGAGGTTCAGGTTGTCAAAACCAGCCTGGCGCAACGTGTCGAACGATTTGAAAACCATGCCGCGCGTGTGGACGCGGCCAAGACGTTCGAGCAATGGTTCGTTCAGCGATTGCACCCCCATCGAGATGCGGTTCACGCCGAAATCGCGGAGCAACTTTGCCTTATCGAGCGAGACGGTGGCGGGATTACATTCGACCGTACACTCTTCCGCGCCGAGCAGATGAAATCGCTCCATGGCGCGGAGGATTTGTTCCCATTGGCGCAGGTTGAGCAACGTGGGCGTGCCGCCGCCAAAAAACACGGTGTGCGGGTGTAGATCGTCGGCGACAATTTCCAGCTCACGAACGAGCGCGGCGATAAAGCGGTCCACCAGGTCGCCGTTGGACATTTCGGAAAAAAAGGCGCAATACGCGCATTTCTGCGCGCAGAACGGAACGTGGACATAGAGACTTGCCACGCGCGATCCGCGTAAATTCGGCACACAGCCAAGCTACCCGGCTGCGGTGCTGAACGCGACGAAAAAGCTCCCAGCCCGGCAGGAGGTTCGTTGTCGGCGGACAGCGCGGCTAGGGCGCGCTGAGCCGCTGAACATTCTGGGCTTTAAGTCCCTTTTCGCTGGGGACGACGTCGAAGGTGACTTCCTCACCTTCGTTCAGCGTCTTGAAGCCGGCGCCTGTGATCGAAGTGTGGTGAACGAATATGTCCTGGCCGGAATCTTGGGCGATGAAACCGAATCCCTTCTTATTGTCGAACCATTTGACTTTGCCACTGGCCATAATTGATCTCCTGAGTTCAGGCGACTACAGCTACAAAGACAAACGGACACGCACCTTTGTAAAAGTTTGTGTCCGCAGATTGCTTCTCGTACCGCATACGTCTGAATTAGAAGCCAGCCTAGGAGTTTGCCTCCACCCAGTCAAGTGTTTTCGGCTGGTTTGTCTCGGCTGGTTTTTTTCGGCTGGTTTTGCCGCTTTTCTGGCGCACCCGCAACTCTCACCCGGCAGAACCCTGGCGATGTTCCGCCCAAACCAACCGCAACCCCTCCAGTGTCAGCTTTGGTTCGACCGCCGAGATTTCCGGAAGGCCCGCCGCGATCAGTTGCGCGCAACCGCCCGTGGCCACGACCGGCAGCCGGCGCGCTTTCAGTTCGCGCCGCAATTCTTGCAGCAGCCCGCGAATCAACCCGCGGTAGCCATGAACCGCGCCGACGAGCATGGCCGCCTCGGTGCTTCTGCCCATGGCGCTTTTGATTTCGCGGATTTTGATCCGCGGCAGCAGCGCCGTCTTCTCATGCAGATAATCCGTCATCGCTGCCAGGCCGGGCGCGATGGCGCCGCCGACGTAATTGCCCCGCGCATCCACCACGTCGAGCGTCACCGCTGTGCCGAAATCCACGATGACCACCGGCGCCCCGAAGCGGTGCCGCGCAGCCACCGCGTTAGCCAGGCGGTCCGGGCCAATGGTGTCCGGCTTGGGATAATCAATACCCACGCCGCGCAAAGTTTTCGGTGTGAGCTCGAGGCATGGCGATTTCCAGAGTTTGCGCACCGCCCGGCGCACGAGCGGCGTGGCGCGCGGCACGACGCTGCACAACGCAACCCCGTTGACCGGCGTTTTGCCGACAAAGCGCGCAAGCTGTGCTTTCGCCTTTCCGGCGAACCAGGCGCTGGTCGGGATGTCGGTTTGACGCGCGACCCGCCGTTCGTTCGCCAGGCCGACGTGCGTGTTCGTGTTGCCGATGTCGAAAAGCAACAACATTAGGTAATGGAGTAATGGAGTGGTGGAGGGTTGAAAATCCTTTTCCGCGCCTTATCACTTCATCTCTCCAGCATTCCTTTCACCTTTCCAACGTCACATCGCCGCCGATGATGCGTTCCAGGTGCCCGTGCTCGGTGCGCAGCAGCAAGGCGCCATCCTCGCCAAGCGATTCCGCGCGACCCCGAATCCGCCGGTCGCCGGTTTGCATCGCCACTTGGCGACCGAGGGTCGTGCAATGCTCTTCCCACTCGTCGGCGACCGCCGCAAACTCGCCGGCGCACACGCGGGCGTAGTCGCGGTCCAGTTCGCGCAGGATTGCCACCGCGAGGTCGGGCCGCGAAAACGGTTTGCCCAATTCGATTTTGAGCGAAGTCGCCAGTTTGCGAACGTCAGACGAAAAATCGCCCGGGTTGAGATTTACGTTCACGCCGATGCCGAGAATGACATATTTGACGCGGTCAAGTTCCGCGGTCAATTCGGTGAGGATGCCCGCGATCTTCCGCCCGCGCAGGAGCAGGTCGTTCGGCCACTTGATTTCCGCGCGCAGGCCGGTCTCCTCGTGAATCGCGCGCCACAGCGCCGTGACCGCCGCCACCATCAGTTGCGTCGTTTCCTGCGGGCGCAAATCCGGCCGCAACAAAACCGAAAACCAAAGTCCGCTTCGCCCCGGCGACAGCCATTTGCGGCCCAACCGTCCCCGGCCCTTGGTCTGCGATTCAGCGAACACGACCACGCCTTCCTTCACCCCGTCGCGCGCGAGTTTCTCGATCACGTCGTTGGTGGAAGTGGTCTGCTCGAACACGCGGATGTCGCGGCCAACGACTTTGGTTTTGCCGAGGCGCGCGAGCAAATCATCCGCGTGCAAAACGTCCGGGGTGCTGAGGAGCCGGTAGCCGCGATGCGGGCTGGCCTCGATTTCATAGCCAAGCTGGCGCAACTCCTCGATGCGCGCCCAAATCGCCGCGCGGCTGACCCCAAGCTTTTGCGAAAGCTCCGCACCTGACACGCCACTATTCTCCGTCGAGCGCAGCGCCGAAAGGATTTGTGCGTCAGTGGTCATGAGTTCTTAACCACAGATGGACACAGATGGACACGGATGAAATTCATTTTGGATTTGGCTCGCCTTTCAATTTTATGCCGGTGTCACAAGAAATCTGCCAAGCGGTTTCCTCAACAGATCTCCGAATTGACCAACTACCCATGACTCTATACTTGCGGCCAGTTTTATGGCGCAAAAATAAACAAAAATCACCCGACCGGTCTCCACTACCAACACCCCATTCGTAAAAAATCTCTACACACTCATTGAGGGGCGTGATGCGTTCCGCCAAAAGTATTCGCCCAAACACTAGAGCGCGCTCGCGAAGAATTCCATTCACCGGTTCAATTACGGGCCACCAGAGAACGGCAACGCCCGCCATTAAAAACGGCAAGCACAGGATGACCAACCAATACCAGACTGCCGAAAAATAAAGACCAAAACCGAACACGCCTACGACCACCAGCAGAGAAGGCCAAAAAGTTTTTTTCTCCAGACGCACGACACAATTATAGGTGCGACAAGGAATTGGTTTACCTGTGTTCATCCGTGGTTAATTCAATCTTCAAAATCCAATCCAATGTCAACCGACCGCGCGGAATGGGTCAGCGCGCCGACGGAAATAAAATCTACTCCCGTCTTCGCGATGGTGCGCACGGTGTTCAAGTTCACGCCCCCGCTGGCTTCGGTCTTCGCGCGACCGGCCACGAATTTGACCGCAACACGCAACTGCCCCGGCTTCATATTGTCGAGCAGAATGATGTCAGCGCCCGCGGCCACGGCTTGCTCCACTTGTTTCAGCGTGTCGGCCTCGACTTCAATCTGAAGCTGAGGAGACCTGGCCCGCGCGCAGCGCACGGCGGCGGTAATCGGATTCGGTTGCGCCCCACGCAACGCGGCGAGGTGGTTGTCCTTGATAAGCACCAGGTCGTAAAGGCCGAAGCGATGATTGCGCCCGCCGCCGCAAACCACTGCGTATTTCTCAAACCGCCGCCAACCGGGCGTCGTCTTGCGCGTGTCGAGAATTCGTGCCCGCGCACCTCGGATGGCGTTCGCAAACTGCGCCGTGAGCGTGGCCACGCCGGAAAGACGTTGAACAAAATTCAACGCCACACGCTCGGCGCTCAGGATCGCGCGCGCCGGGCCGGAAATTCTCAACAACCTTGCGCCCGCCTTCACGCGCTGGCCGTCACGAGCCAGCGATTTGATTCTGGCTGAGGAGGATAGCTGGCGAAACGCGGCTTGGGCAAAATCCAACCCGGCCACCACAAGTGGTTCACGTGCGCGCATGACGGCAACGGTTTTCGCGTTCGCCGGCACCGTAGCCAGCGTGGTCACGTCGCCGCGGCCAATGTCCTCGGCCAGCGCCGAACGGACGGCGGCAAGGATTTCCTGGGTGCGAAGCCGTTGCATGGATGAAAGCATGGGTTAAAACGCGGAATTGGAAAAGGCGAAACCTCGCGTGCAAACCTCGCGTACAACTTTGGAAACGGTTGGCAGAATTGTAATCGTCAGGCTGGCCGGTCTTCGTTAGAAAGATGGGCGTATGGACGGCAGCGGAATTTTGATTTTCATTTTCTTCGGAGTGCTGGTCATTGTGGCCGTGATTTACGGCGCGTGGGCGGCGAAAAAAAGGCGCGCGGAATTGTCGGGATTGGCCGCGCGGCTGGGTTTGCGGTTTGACCCGGAAGACGACCGCGGGTTGGCCGACCGGTTTGAGTTTCTCGACCACCTGGCCCAAGGTGACAATCGTTACGCTTTCAACGCGCTGTCCGGAGAATATCAGACGAACGAAATCCTCGTTTTCGACTATCACTACGAAACGCACTCGACAGATTCAAAGGGCCGCCGGCAGACGCATCATCACTATTTCTCGTTCTTCATTCTGATGTTGCCGGTGGCTTTCCCAGAGCTGCGCATCACCCGCGAGGGTTGGTTCTCGAAAATCGCGCAGGCGTTCGGCTACGACGACATTGATTTGGAGTCCGCCGAGTTTTCGCGCGCCTTCTGTGTGCGGTCGAAGGACAAGAAATTCGCCTACGACGTTTGCAATTCGCAAATGATGGAATACCTGCTGGCCAACCGAGATTTGAGCATCGAGATCGAATGTGGCGCGCTGGCGCTGGCGTTCGACTCGCGGTTGTCGGCGCAGGAGATCGAATTCAACCTGCAACGGTTGTTGGAGATTCGGTTGCGGTTGCCGGAGTATTTGTTTACCAAGGTCTGATATGGCTGCAATTTTCATCATCCTCGGCGTCATCGTGCTCGTCCCGGTTGTCTGGGTCGTGGTGCAATACAACTCGCTGGTCAGTCTGCGGAATTTCATCAGCGAGTCGTGGAGCAACGTGGATACGGAGTTGAAACGCCGCTACGACCTCATCCCGAATCTCGTCGCGACGGTGAAGGGCTACGCGGCGCACGAGCGCGAAGTGCTGGAGCGCGTGACCGACTTGCGCAACCGCTGCGCGGTAAACAACGGTTCGCCCGGCGAGCAAGCCCGGGACGAAGTGCAGCTCGTGGATGCACTCAAACAGTTGCTGGTGGTCGTGGAAAATTATCCGCAGCTCAAGGCCAACCAGCATTTCCTCAAACTGCAAGGCGAACTCATCAACACGGAGAATCGCATCCAGGCGGCGCGGCGGTTTTACAACGGGAACGTGCGGGATTACCGGAACAAGAGTGAGACATTTCCGAGCAACCTCGTCGCGGGGATGTTTGGTTTTCAGCCGCACGAATTCTTCAGCGTGCCACCGTCGGTGAAGGAAGTGCCGAACGTCGAGTTCAGCAACGTTTGAGCAGCGGCACACGCCTCCGGCTTGTGTTCGTGTCGGCAACCGTCCAGGTTGGCGCACGTGGCCGTGGCGAAAGGTTTGTCACCAAGCCAGAGGCTGGCTGACACCGCGCAAGCTGGAAGCTTACGCAACCTCGGAGTGATGATGCCGATAATTCTGCTTGTGAAAACGCGCGCAACTGTTTAGGAAAACATCATGTCTTTGAAAAATTTCTCCCATCGGCCTTCGGGCAACTTCACTCGCCGTCAATTCATCTACACCACCGCCGTCGCGGGCGCGGCGGCGCTGGCCGGTTGCGCCACGGGCGCACCGCGCCGCATTTCGGCCAACGAAAAGCTGAACATCGGCGCGGTGGGCGTCGGCGGCAAGGGCGATAGCGACATCGAGGGTTGCGCCAGCGAAAACATCGTGGCGCTGTGCGACGTGGATGCAACAACGCTCGCCAATAAACACGAAAAGTATCCGAAGGCGAAGGTTTACAAGGATTGGCGCGTGATGTTGGAAAAGGAAAAATCGCTCGACGCGGTCATCATCGCCCCGCCAGACCACCTGCATGCGCTGATCGCCGCCGCTGCGATGCGACATGGCAAACACGTTTACTGTCAGAAACCGCTCACACAGACGGTCTATGAGGCGCGGTTGCTGCGCGGGCTGGCGAAGGAACACGGCGTCGCCACGCAAATGGGCAATCAAGGCAGCGCGGAAGATGGGTTGCGCCGCGCGGTGGAAGTGATTCAGGCCGGCCTGATCGGTTCCGTGAGTCAGGTGCATGTGTGGAGCAACCGTCCGGTCTGGCCCCAAGGCATGGACCGTCCCGCGGGCGAAGACCCCGTGCCCGCGAATTTGGATTGGGACTTGTGGCTCGGCCCGGCACCTCAGCGGCCGTTCAAGGCCGGCGCGTATCATTCTTTCAAGTGGCGCGGCTGGCAGGATTTTGGCACCGGCGCGCTCGGCGACATGGCGTGTCACACGGCCAACATGCCGTTCCGTGCGCTGAAGCTCGGCTACCCGACCGAAGTCGAGGCCGAATCCTCGCCGATGAACAAGGAATCCTGGCCGCTTAAATCGAAAATCCGTTTCGCGTTTCCGGCGCGCGAAGGGCTGGCGCCGGTCACGTTCTGGTGGCACGACGGCGGCAATCCGAAACCGGGCAAACCTTTCGAGCACGACGGCAACAACAAACCGCCCCAGGACGTCGTGGCGGAAGTGGACGAAATGACCGGTCAAGTTCCGGGCAGCGGGTGTATTCTCGTCGGCGACAAGGGAAAGATTTTCTCCGGCAACGATTATGGCGCGAAGTTTTACCTCAAGCTCGCGGGCGACAAGGAAATGATTGAGAGCGAAAAGCACGATGCCGTCAAAGCCATCCCGCAGACGATCCCGCGCAACGAATTCCAGGGCGGCTCCGATTTGCGGCATCACCTGGAATGGATCGCCGCGTGCAAGGGCGGGAAGCCCGGCTACTCGGACTTCAGCATCGCGGCGTATCTCACCGAAATCATTTTGCTCGGCTGCGTGGCATTGCGCACCGGCAGGAAACTGCAATGGGACGGCCCGAACCTGTGCGCCACCAACGCGCCTGAAGCCGCGCAATTCGTCAAACGCACGAATCGCAAGGGTTGGGAGCTGTAGTAAACCAAGCAACCGTTGGGCTTTGCCCCTGTAATTTCCCGCCATGCCGATTCCGGTCATCAGCGTCGCCCAGATGCGCGAATGGGAAAAAGCCAATTGGGCCGCAGGCCTGACGGAAGCCGGGGTCATCCGGCGCGTGGGGAAAGTCCTCGCGCCGCGCGCGCTCCAACTCACGCAACCCGGCAGCCTGATTTTGATTCTCGCCGGCAAGGGCCATAATGGCGACGACGCGCGTGCGGCCCGCGAACATCTCTCCGACCGTCAGGTTGAATTGCTGGACGTGACGGCGCCGGAAATGGATTTGCCGAAACTCGCCGCCGCACTCGTCAGGCGTCCCGCGCTCGTCGTGGACGGATTGTTCGGCATCGGACTCAATCGCCCGCTCGACGAGCCGTGGGTCAAATTCATCACGCGCGTCAATCAAGCCCGCTTGCCCGTGCTCGCGGTGGACGTGCCTTCCGGCCTGGACGCAGACACAGGCGCGACGTTTGGCGCGGCCATTGAAGCATCCGTCACGCTCACCATCGGCGCGCCCAAGCAAGGATTGCTTTGCCCGGCCGCGTGGCCGTTTGTCGGACGGCTGGAAGTGGCGAGCGAGGTTGGTTTGATTCCGTGCCCGCTGCGGGGCGAATTAAGTTGGACGTTGGCGGAAGATTTCACCGGCTTTCCGCCGGCGCGACCCGTGGCCGGCCACAAGGGGAGTTTCGGTCACCTCGGCATGCTCGCGGGCAGCGTCGGTTATCATGGCGCGGCGGTGCTGGCTGCGCGCGCCGCGCAACGCGCCCAACCGGGACTCAGCACGCTGTTCACCCACGAGCCGGCCTACCACGCCATCGCGTCGCAACTTCAAGCCGTCATGGTCAAACCGTGGGACGCGACGGTCAAAGTGCCGGATGACTTCAGCGCGCTCTTGATCGGCCCTGGTCTGGCGGCGGCGGATCTGCCCGACGAAATGAAACTGGTGACGCGCAAGCTGTGGCGCGATTTGCGCCAGCCGGTGATCGTGGACGCCACCGCGCTGGACTGGTTGCCGCTCGGCCCCGTTCCGCGAAAGGCCATTCGCGTCCTCACGCCGCATCCGGGCGAAGCCGCGCGGCTGCGCTTGAGCACGCCCCAACAGGTGCAGGCGGATCGTCCGCACGCGCTGCGCGAAATTTCCAAACGCTACAACGATTGCTGGGTCGTCCTCAAGGGCCACCAAACTCTGATCGGTCGCAGTGCCGGAGAGATTTTTGTGAACCCGTCGGGCAACCCGCATCTCGCCCAAGGCGGCAGCGGCGACGTGCTGGCCGGTTTTATCGCCGGTCTGCTGGCGCAACCGGCGTTGCAGGCCGACGCCGGCCAGACGTTGCGTTACGCCGTCTGGCAGCACGGCGCCGCCGCCGACATGCTGCAAGCCCGGCGGACCAACTGGATCATCGAAGACCTGCTCCCGGAAATTGGCCAGGCGCGGCCTTGAGACGCGGAATCAAATGCGACGCAAGAATAGGGCGCAGCCTGACACTGTCACCGGCGCGCGTTTTCAGGCCGCTTCCGCATCCGAGCCGGCATGGACGAAATGATTGGCCTGTGGCCTGGTGAAAGATGAAGCGGGCGTGAACGCCGCGCTCCCGCCGGTTTGCCATCGGGGGCAGTGCCCGGATGCGCGCCGCAGGGTGGAGCGAGACTACCGGCGAGCCGGCTCGCGGGGACGCGCGCCCCACCAGAAAAATTTCAGAAACAAAAATTCAATTGAAATCAGACTGAACCAAGCAAGGAGAACACACCACAGTCATCCCGTCATGGGATGCCTGTGAACCAACAAATCAAAAGGAAGAGGCTCCGGCACCACCCTGGCCCGACGGCTTTACTTCCCCTCCTCCATCAACCTCCGATGGCATTTGGCAGGGACGCGTTCAAAGCGCGAACCTTGACTCGGGGAAATCTCTCCCCGCTCGTTCCTCGCGGGGAGAGGAAGGAACAGCGCGGCGTTTGACAGAGCTTCTTGGAATTCAGATTTTTCTTCCTTTGCCTGCGGCCTTCTGTTAGGAAAACACCCTGTGCGCAGCTTAAACTTGATGGGAATGGGGCTTTGCCTTTGCGGACTGCTGGTTGGGAGCGTCCGCGCGGAGACGTTTGAACTCGCCGACGGCCAGACGCTGACGGGCGACATTGTTTCCTACAACGAAAACGGGCTTCAACTCAATTTAGGCGGTGGCAAGTACGAGCGCACGCCGTGGACGAAGTTTTCGCAGGCTGGGCTCAAGAAGCTGAAGCAAAAACCGAAGATCGCCCCGTTTGTCGAGCCGTTTATCGAAATCCCCCAGGAAGAGCGCGTCAAGAAAACCGAGATTCCAATCAAGCAGCCGCCGAATCTGGAACCAGTTCCAAGAAGTCAGCTTCCCAAAGAGTCGCTTTTTCGAGCATTGTTCCACTCACCCATCACGCTGATCAGCCTGCTTCTGATCTATGCGGCCAACGTTTACGCGGGATATGAAATTGCCGTCGTCCGCGCCTATCCGCCGACGCTCGTTTGTGGCATTTCCGCCGTGGCCCCCTTCATCGGGCCGATTGTTTTC
>JALOTT010000232.1 GCA_025457745.1 Verrucomicrobiota bacterium | reverse complement strand
GCTGTCGGGTGTGCGGGCAAAAGCTGGCGATTGATAGTGCGGCGGCGGGCTGGGAGATTCGCTGTCCGAAATGTGGCACTTCGCAGACCACCCCGGTGATAGCTCCTGAGCAGGGGGCGACTTCAAAACCATCCCCCAGCACCGCCGAACCGCAGCCGGCCATCCCCGAGTTTGCCAGTCGCGCGCCGGGCGGGGGTGAGGAATTCGAATACGAAGCCTTCATCAGTTACCGGCACGTGGAACCCGATCGCACGCTGGCCCAGTGGTTGCACACCACGCTGGAGACCTATCACGTGCCCAAACAATTGGTGCAGGAACGCGGCCTGCCGCCCCGGCTCAAGAAACTGTTCCGCGACGAAGAAGAACTCCCGGCCTCGGCCGACTTGAACCGGGAAATCGAGCGGGCTCTTACCAAGTCCAGATTTCTTATTGTGATCTGTTCGCCGCGAACACCTCCTTCCCAGTGGGTCAATGCAGAGGTAGCCTTTTTCCGCAAGCTGGGCCGGCACGACCAGATTCTGGCGCTCTTGATTGAAGGCGAGCCTTCCGAATCGTTTCCGCAAGCGTTGCGGGAAATCCGGCGGACGATTACGGGGCCGGAAGGCATCATCAACCAAACGATTGAGGAAGTAGAGCCGCTGGCGGCGGATGTGCGTCCGGGCCGCAAGGAAGGGCAAAGACAGGTTCGGCAGATGGCCAAGTTGCGGATATTGGCTTCCATTCTGGGGATTCCTTTTGACGATCTCCGGCAGCGAGACCGGGTGCGAGAACGGGCGAGAAAATGGCGCATGGGTGTCCTATTGACCGCCGTCGCTTTATGCTTCGGGATATTCACGGCAGCCTACCTGCACCAACGGCAACTCTTGATTACCGCCGCGAAGTTGCGGGGGGCAGACGTTAGCCTCATCAGCCGCATCCGAACAGAACAAGACGTTCTGACCAATCGTCCGCCAACTCCCTTTGCGGACATCCAACCCGAGTGGGCCGCAAAAGCGGATACGTCTGCGCCACAAAAGATCATGGAGCAGCGCACTGCCGTTACCGAAGGCTTGCAGACCTATACCGTGGCTCAAGTATTTGAGACGCTCTTTCTTGGTGAGAATAGAGAGGCAAGATTATATCCGCCGATTTTACGAAGTCAGGGCTTGCCTCCAGGAAATAATTTTAGAGCGTCAAATACTTTGAATCGGGCACGACAGACTCAAGGCTCTGGAATATCGCCGCGACAGAATCCGAAGACGCCGTTACCTCCAGAATCGCTGACACCTCAAGAAAGTCGACTGCGACAAGCGGCAACCGCGCCCACTGAATTCTTTCCTGAAAAGTTTCTGCTCCAAGGCACTTTAGCCGAAGTGCGCCAGATGAACAACCGGGCGTATATTTACCTGCAAAATCAAGAAAGTGAACTATTGTCTGCCAAAGCCAAAGGAAACAACAACACCTTCAATGGAACCGGGCGTCGCGTGTCGAGAGCCGCGTGTGTCGTGTTTGATGGGCGAAATGTAGTCCAAAACATGGCGGATTATTTGGTCGGACAGCAGGTGTGCATCGCAGTGCAACGCGTAAACTGGACCGATGATACCAAGCCGCACACAACTCGTCCCAACATCGGGCTATGGTCTCCCGCCCCTTGGACAATAAATCAACAAAGTCCCTACTTGAAGGAATTCTATCAGTTTGGCATGAACTCTGGCCTGATCTGGTGCTGCCGTGGCGAAGGCATCGAGAAATTAGAGCAACCTTCGACATGGATTGATCCAATACTCGGACGCAGCGAACGGATTGGCAACGAGGCGGCAATGCAGCGGTCGTTACGCCTCATTAACCGTGACCCGGCCAAGTTTTTCGGTGTGCGTGGTTTGTTGGAAGGAACTTACGCGGGGCTTTTGCCGCTCCAGACAATATACGGTTCGCCTTTGAACGAGGGTGGACAGCAAACGCCCACTGCCATCAAGGATTCAGATCATGTCCTGATTCGCCTGATGTGCGGTTCAGGCAAGCAGCGCGTTGCTTTTGGCGGTGAGTCCCTCGTGATACTCGCCAAAATTGATACTGCAACTGCGCGAGAATTTCGCGATTACGAAAATGGGGTGAAGATTCAAGCCGATGCCACTATTGGCACAACCGTTAGTTTGTCCGAAGAACAACTATGGCCTGAACGCAGGCCACCTCAATCGCAATTCCAAATCCCGAAGTTTAACACGCAGCCGCAGACGAGAGATACCAAGTCGGATCCCCGGCAGACTCTAAGCGATCCACTGGCAGGCACAATTATTGTCAACTTGGCCTGGATTCAAATCAAAGACAAACCTGGAACCATGGTATTCGCTGACGGACCGAGGCGTCAAGGTGTCGGCGGGCAAATTGACAATCACCAAACAATTGGAACAACAAACCAAAACACGATCCCCCAACCCCCCGTCACCAAATCGAAAGTGTCAGCGCCCTAAGCAATCAACATTTCCCTTGTGTCCACAGCCCACTGCGACCGACCAAGATGTTTCCAAACGTCATGGATAACCCGGCGCTCAATCAATGCGAGGTTGCCACAAAGCGGCTGTAGGCATGCCACTCCACGACCTCCTGAATCAATTGTCCCTCGGTCTCGGCGGCAATGCGCGCCAGACCGTTCCAGGTTCGAACCACGCTCAATTGCCTAACTGCGTGTTCCAGCATCGCCACCATCTCGCCGTTGCGTTCGGCGCGGCGGGAATATTCCTGGGTCAGGATGATCGAGAAAAGCGCCGCGCTCACCAGTGGCAGGACGAGCGACAGGAGTTCGGGAACAGCCGCCGCCATTCCTTCGATGGCAAAATACGAGAGAACCAGCCGGCTGGCGGTGACCAAAGCCGCGGTGGCCGTGCAGCCAAGTGCAAATATTTTCAGCCGTTGATGAGCGCGATGAGCCTTGGTTGATTGTTCGTTAAAGTAGTTTATCTGGCTGCGGATGCGCGTTTCCAAATAGTCATTGCAGGCTTCGGCCAGCGTTGGCTGCAAATTGCCGTCCAAACACTGGATCAACCGCAAGTTTTTGCACAGCCGGTCAAAACCATGGATTGCAATTTTTGAGAAATGCCCCGCCCGGTAGCGCAATTGCCAGGTCGCCAGAAATGAACGGCAGATTTCTGCCTCAATGCGCATCCGCATCCATCCCTCGTGCTTCCGATGCTGCGTCGAAGTCAAAAGAAAGGCGGCCACCAGCACAGCCAATTCAATCAGAATGATGGAGCTTCCGACCAAACCGTGCAGGCCGAAGGTCGGAACACTCAATCCCACTGCGGAGGCGAACAGATGAATCAGGATGATCTGTTGAATCAATTGACGGGCTTGCGGTGCTTGGCGGGTTGCCGATTCATCCAGTCTTTGGAAGTGTTGCTCAACGGTTTTCCGGGGGCTGTCATTACCAACCTCTATGACTTTCCGGGGAGATAACCGTTCAAATCGTTCTTCCACGACACTGCCTGTGACCGGATTAATCCAGATCAGCGGTTTTTCGAGCATCCGGGCATGAGCAACCGCATCCGCCGTTCCACCTAAACCAACGGCTGGCTTCCCGTCCCAAACCGCGATTACTATGTCCGCCTGCTCAACAGTGCGTTCGCCCGCTTCCATGTAGGCTTCCGCATCAGATGCCGCCCCGTTGATTTCTTCGACTTGCAGGGCGTTGTTTACAAAAGCCTGCACTCGTTGCCAGTCTGCTGGCGCAAAATCTTTTTCAAATCGCGCCACATGAAAGGGAAGTATGATCAACAACGGCAGTTTGCGACGCGTCACTTCCTCCAGAAACAAAATGTCCGCGCCACTCGCAGCCGATGAGACGGCGGCAAGTGCCCCGCAATGCGCCGCCAACCGGTCCAGCGCCGTTCCGATTTGAGCAGCAACATTGCTCGGTTTGGCGATCTCCCTGTGTCCGGCGAAGCCAACGATGGACCATTCTGGTATCATGTCAGTTTGATCCTTGGCGCGGTTATCGCGCGTGTTTTGCGATTAAATACTCCCTGAACTTCTCGTAATCCGCGCTCATGCAGTCGTAGTCTTCGGACAGCTTTTCCGCCGCAGCGAGGGCGGGGGGCACATCCGGTGTGAAGCCGAGATTCTTTTCAATTTCTTCCGGGAACTTGGCCGGGTGGGCGGTTTCCAGCACGACGGCGGGAGCGCCATTGAGCGGTTCGACGGCCAGCCAGTCGAGGAAACCCTGCCAGGCCACTGCGCCGTGCGGTTCGACTAGCAGCCGATGTTTCGTCCAGGCGTGCCGCAAGGCCTCACGCGTCCGTTCGTCGGACACAGAACTGGAGAAAAGGTCGCGGCACATCGCGGTTAGGTCCGGCGCTTTGTGGATTCTGCCCGTCTCATCCATTTGCCCGCCATAGACCATCACCAGCCGGGCCAGGTTGCTCGGGTGGCCCACGTTCATCGCGTTCGACAGCGCATTGCGCGAAGGTTCGATCTTTTGATAACGGCCCGTCTCCAGAAAACGCGGGAAGGCATCATTGCTGTTCACCGGCACGATGAGTTTCTTCATCGGCAAACCCATTTGCCTGGCGACGACGGCACCCATCATGTCGCCAAAGTTGCCGCTGGGAACGGAGAACACCACCGGCTCGCCGCGATTCGCGACGCGCGACGCGGCAAAGAAGTAATACACGCTTTGAGGCAACAGCCGGCCGATGTTGATGGAATTGGCCGACGACAGCGGAATGTGTTTGAGCGCCGGGTCCGCAAATGCGCGTTTGGCCATGGCCTGGCAATCGTCGAATTTGCCGTCAATGGCAATGGTGCGGACGTTCTCGCCGAGCGTGGTCATCAACTTGCGTTGGTGCGGGCTGACTTCGGCGAAGGGGAACAAGACCAGCACCCGCACGCCGGGGATGTTATGAAACGCGTGCGCCACCGCTGACCCCGTGTCGCCGCTGGTGGCGGTGAGGATCGTCACGCGTTGCCCCGTCTCGCGGAGAAAAAGTCCAAACATCCGCGCCATTATCTGCGCGGCAAAATCCTTGAAGGACGCGGTTGGCCCGCAATCCAACCGCAGACAATGGACGCGCTCCAAGCCCTCCACCGGTTCGAGCGGCATTTCAAATTCGTAGGCCTCGCGGCACATCGCGGCCAACGCTCCAGCCTCGATGACGCCGTCGGTATAACGCGACAGGACGCGGAAAGCGATTTCGTGGTAGGGCAGATCGGCGAATGCGGCGATTTCGTCGGGCGTGAGACGCGGGAAAGTTTCCGGGAGATACAGCCCGCGATCCGGCGCCTGGCCGATGAGCAGCGCGTCGCGCAGGTTGACTGCGGGAGCCTGGCCGTTGGTGCTTCGGAAAAGGAGGGACATGGTTTAACCACGAATGGACACGCATGGACACGAATTATCGTTGGTAGGGCGCGTCACTCCGTGCGCGCCGCCGTCACAAGACATTCCACGAGCGGCGCGCCCGGTGTGACGCGCCCTGCCCGACAAAATCCATTCGTGTTTATTCCTGTCCATTCGTGGTTGCGGTTCGCTGCAAACTTTCAACACGAATCATCACGGGCCTGGCTTTCACCACCGGGAGTTTCCCAATTTTGGCCAGCGCCTTGCGCATGGCCGAGTTCGGCGCATCGTGCAGCATCAGAATGAGCGGGACGCTCTCACCCTCGTGGCCTTCGGGTTGGATGACAGACGAAATGCCAATCTTCGCGGTGGCGAAGATGGCGGCGATTTTTGCCAGCACGCCCGGACGATCCACCACGTTCAGGCGGACGTAGTATTGCGAAATAATTTCATCCATCGGCACGACGCGACCACTTTTCGCGTGGGCGACGAATGGCGGCACGCGCACCTTCGTTCCGTTTTTCAAATCCAGCGCCGCATCGGCCACGTCGCTCAAAACCGCGCTGGCGGTGGCGTCCTTGCCCGCGCCCCGACCGTAAAACATCGTGTCGCCCACCACGTCGCCCCGCACGAACACGGCGTTGAAAACGTGGTTCACGTCTGCCAGCAAATGCGAGTTGGGAATGAGCGCGGGGTAAACTGAAACCTGAATTTTCGATTTGCAATTGGTAGGGCGCGGCAGTCCCCTGCGCGCCGCTTCCCCAACCTCGAGCACCGGCGCGCACGGAGTGACGCGCCCTATCTCAATTTGCTTCACAATTCCCAGCAGCTTGATCGTGTAGCCAAGTTGCCGCGCAAATTGCAGGTCAATTTTGGAAACCTCGCGGATGCCTTCCGTGTGGATTTTGTGATGATCCACCCAAAATCCGTGCGCCAGCGACGCAAGAATGCCGGTCTTGTGCTGGGCATCGTGGCCGTCAATGTCCAGGTCCGGCGGCGTTTCGGCGTAACCCAGCTTTTGAGCGTCGGCGAGCACGGCGGCGAAGTCCGCGCCCTCCTGTTTCATGCGGGTAAGGATGTAATTGCAGGTGCCATTGACGATGCCATA
>JALOTT010000013.1 GCA_025457745.1 Verrucomicrobiota bacterium | reverse complement strand
TTGCCGCAGTTCAATCGTCTCCGCCGTCTCGCCGACCTTTTTCTGTTCGGCCAGCAGGCGCGAACCCAGGACCGCCATCAGGCGTTCATCCCGATCCATCGCCCGCTCAAAAGTCGTCAGCCCTTGACCGGTGAACTCCAGAAAACCCGCCGTCGCACCCGCCGTTTCCGTCACCCAGGCCGTGCTGCTGCCAATCCGCAGCGAGGCATTCTTGTCGAAGCCGCTCACCCACGCCGTCGGCAACGCGGTGAAATGAATCCCATGCTTGTAATCGGCATCGAGCCGGTAGTGATCGAGGTTGACGGCGATGATGTCGGCCAGCGGCAGCTTGTCCACGGCCGGACGGGAATGGCGCGGACCGTGAAACACAAACGGCAGCGCCGGCAACGGCTGGCCGCGACGCCGCGGCGACCGGGTTTCCACCAGCTTCCAATGCCGACGGGCTTGCGCCAGCGGCCGCAACGCGCGCTGCATCAACTCGGCAAACACCTGCCAAGGCAGACGCGCGCGGCGATGCACACGAGGCGCGCATTATTGGCGAAGTCGTCTTTGGCGCGGTCGTCCGCCAGGCTTTCGGGACAGACCATGCCCTGGCCGTCCGGCCCGATGAGGAAAAGCGCGGGCGTGACGCGGCCCGAGTTGCGCATGCAGAAGTCGGCGTAGTGCTCGGCGTTGGCGAGCAGTTCGTCGAGCGTCCGGGGCTGCGGGTACGGCTGGGGCGACGGTTGCATCGGGCGCAAGGGTGGAGGGTGGGAAGGAAAGCAGAAAGTAGAAAATACAAAACTGAAAGGGGAAACACGGATGAATACTTACTTGGACGGTCAAACTTTGCTGACTGAAATCGAGGCGGCAAGATTCCTGGGAATTACGCCCCGCACGTTGCGGTTATGGCGAAGAAAGCGGGGTGTGCCGCATCTGAGGATTACCGGCAAGGTAATCAGGTATCGTCATTCTGATCTCGCCGGGTGGCTGGACCGCTTTCGGGTGGCCGTGATTCAGCGGTAGCGCTGGAGATGGAAACCCGGCCCGTTCTACGTACGCAGTAATTCGTTGGCCTGCTTGATTAAAGTTGCAATATCAATTCATCAAGATAAACAGATGTATTGACTGAATCATGCTATTCCA
This sequence comes from Verrucomicrobiota bacterium, assembly GCA_025457745.1. Classification (GTDB taxonomy): domain Bacteria; phylum Verrucomicrobiota; class Verrucomicrobiia; order Limisphaerales; family JADLHS01; genus JALOTT01. Next base: position 40,582 of record JALOTT010000013.1, on the reverse strand, counting down.
CTACTCTTTTCGTGGATGGAAACGATTATGGCTAATCCGCTCGAAACAGAATTTAATTATTACCTGGAACACCAAAACGAATTGGTAGAAAAATTTGGTGGGAAGCATGTTGTGATCAAAGACCAAAAAGTCATTGGCTCATACGATTCCGAAGTCCAGGCAATCCAAGAAACTGTAAAGAGTCACCGGCTTGGGACTTTTTTAGTCCAGAAATGCGAACCCGGAAGCGCTGGCTACACGCAGACCTACCATTCCCGTGTCGCCTTCGCCTAGTCCGCCTACAATTCGGTCGCAGAGTTTTACATTATCGGCTGACGGTCGCCTTTCAGTCTTGAAAACGGCAGCCCATGTGTCGGCTGCGTTTGATCCTAATTCGACCTCTCCCCACCCACAACAAGTCCAATTCGATGCGATTTGGGATACCGGCGCAACCAATTCGGTTATTTCGCAAAAGGTTGTGGATGCCTGCGGACTAAAGCCAATCGGAATGGCAATAGTTCATACCGGAAATGGCAGCAGAAATTCCGAGGTGTATTTTGTTAACATAATTCTTCCCAATGGGGTTCGGTGCTCTAATGTGCGCGTCACAAAAGGCGATATGGCTCAAGATACCCATCTTTTAATCGGGATGGACATCATTGGCGTAGGCGATTTTGCGGTAACCCACAAAGACGGTAAAACATGCTTCTCGTTTCGTTGCCCTTCAACCGAACGCATTGATTTCGTAAAACCGCAACCGATACATTCGGCCCCGAAACAAGCCCGCAATGATAAATGTGCGTGTGGAAGCGGTAAGAAGTTTAAGCATTGCTGCGGGAAGGACGTTTAGCGCGGCTCAAACTGCGTCACTACCCGCTCAGGCGGCGGCTTTGGTGGGGAGCTTCGTGATTTCGCCTTTGACGGTTTCCGGCGTGATTTCCCAAAACTCTTTGGCTTCGGCTTCCTTGACGAGCGCCTTGTAGTGTTTGTGGATGACGTTCGGGGAGTTGCCGGCCCAACTCGCGGTTTCGCCCTCGTGCTTGTGGTGGGCGAAGTGGTGGCTGATGGCCGTGTGCCGCATGTAATCCGGCACCCAGGGCCGCAAGCCCTTCTCGCCTTCTTTGCCGTTGAACCCGGCGGCGTTTTTTACTCTGGCGAAGTGGCGTTGGAAGTTTGCGCTGGTGAACGGCGGGCGCTCTACGGCGTAGGGGTTGAGCCAAGCGACGGCGTTTTTCGACAGCTTGACGATCCGGCGCTGGCGGGTCTTGGCCATGCTGCCGTCAAGGGTGACGGTGCTATCGTCGAGGTCTATCTTGTTCCAAGTCAGCCGGGACAGTTCGGCGGGGCGCAGCCCGGCGAACAGGCCAAGCGCGACGTAGGGCAGGAGCAAGCCGTCTTTGTAGTCGCGGGCGGATGCCAGCAGGCGGCGGCAATCCGCCAGCGCGAGGATTTGCGGTTCGGTGTCGTCCACTTCGGGGCGGTCAACCTTCGCCATCGGGTTGACGGCGGCGTATTCGCGGCGGACGGCCCACGCGAAAAAGTTGCTGACGGCGAGGCGGTCGTTGACCTGGTTGCGGGGCGAAGTTCCGTCGCGGAAGATGAAGTCGGAGCAAGTCTGCTGCGTGATGTCGGAAACGAGTTTTTCGGGGTAAAGCTTTTTGAACATGCCAACCCGACCGCGCAAGTTGCGGAGCGTGTCCGGGCGTTTGTTCTGTTTCTCTTTTTCGGCGATGAACTTATCGTAGGCTGCTTCGACGGTGATCTTGCGGAGCGTGTCGCGGTAATTGGCGAGGCCGCAGGCGAGGATTGCGAGCAAGGGCTTGCCGTCGAGTTTGGTGTAAGCGGCTTCGGCCTCACGAATCTGGTCGTCGGTCAGGCGAGTTGCTTTGAGCCGGGTGGCCGTGGCGGTCTTGATGTTGGCGGCTTCGATGTCCAGTTCGGCTTTGCGCCCGACAGCCTCCTCCTCGGTCTGCCAATTCTCGCGGACTCGTGTACCGTCCGGCTTGTAACCGGCGACGCGGAAAACAGCTTCGCCGGATGGGTTGACGAAGTGATTGATATGAAACCGTTCCTTGCTGGCTGGGGCGCGATTGCGTTTGCCTTTGCGGGATTTGACCGATTTGCCTTCGGTCTTGGTTGCACTTATTGTCATGCCTGCATTATGGGCAAATCGTTGGTCAAATGTCAAAGCCTATTTAGATAATACTGTAAAATCAATGGTGCGGAGAGCATGTAAGCAGGTTTGCTAAACCGTTGTAGGGCCTAAAGCCCTACCGGGGGTTCGAATCCCCCTCTCTCCGCCAACTTCCTTCCGTTTCAATTTCCGCGCTCGCGACCCAGCAGCGCCTTTTCGCGGGGGCAAACGACAGCTTAAACGCCTCGGCGTGCGCGGCGGGAGTTATTTTCTTCCAGGACTATTGCCGGGCGGTAATCACCGTAATTGCCGCCGAAGGCTGGCCCGACACGGTGAGCTACAACAAGTGGACCGGGCCGTTGGAGCGCACGGCGTGCGAGTTGCCCGCCACGGCGCGGAAACCGAGCGGGAAAGCACATCATCCCTTTATGAGCCGTCAACCCGAGGGCTGCACCACGCCGCACCGCTTCGCCACCGTACGGCGCAAAGTGAATCCGTTTGAAACCCGCGGCTTCATCGCGTGCGACCAAAATCAGCGCGCCGCGGCGTTGACCGCCGAATGGCATCATCTCAAAGGTGGGAAGAAACGATTCTTTGACGAAGGGTTGAACGGGATGGGCCTGCCCCACCCTGCTCGGCGCTGATCGGCAACTGGGTTGATTACCTGATCGCTGGGCTGGCCTATGATCTGATGGTGGCGATCAAGTTGGTGGACTTGACCGACGAGTGCCAGGGCCGGCGGGTCCGGACGCTGATGAAGAAACGGGCGCTCCTGCCGGGACGGTTGAGCCGGGGCTCGCGGCAATGGGTGGCGCGGGTGCTGGTGCCCGGAGCATGGTTGAACTGGTCGCAACGCCGGGGCCGACAAGCTTGGCGCAAGACCACGGTGTCCGCCGCCCACGCCAAACCCTTCACAACGAGAGTTCATAACCTCATCCCACCGCAAAACGCCCGCTCAAAATCTTTCCCAAGCACGATCCCCACAATTTTTACCCCTCCAATCCACCCTCCAGCAAAATCCACTTCCGATCGTAATTTTGTGGGTCAACATCACACCACCCAGCAACCGATTGACACCGGCGGCGAATTGAGGTGAGATGAAACCCGCGCCGTTTGAGAGAACCGCCGGATGAGCAACTTTCGTCGCATTGCAAATTTTGTGGCCGGACAAAAAGTCTGGCTGCCGCTCGCGGCGTTACTGGTCATGCCAGCCCAGACGCCCGCCGCAACGCGTTCATCCCAACTGCCAGTCGTCCCCAAGTGGGGACGCTTCGAGCTGGCGCTTAAGAGCAGCGTCAATTATTCCAACCCCGTCCAGGAAGTGACGTTGAGCGCGGTGTTTGTTTCGCCGCAGGGTGAAACCAACCGCGTTTCCGGTTTTTGGGATGGCGGAAAAATCTGGCGCGTGCGCTTTTCGCCAGACCTGCCCGGACGCTGGATGTTCACGGTTTCATGCACGGACAAGTCAAACGCCGGTTTGGACAATCAAACAGGCGAGTTCGTCTGCACCGCGCCGCTGAACAAGACGGTGCTCGACCGGCATGGCCCGGTGCGCGTCGCCCGCGACCGTCGCCACTTTGAACACGCGGACGGCAGGCCGTTCCTGTGGTTGGGCGACTCGGCCGGTGACGCCGCGCGCCGCTCCGATTTGAACGACTGGCGGCTTTACGCCAGCATCCGCGCCCAACAGCGGTTCACCGCGGCACACTGGACGGTCGCGCCGGGCCGCGACGTTAAAGGTGACACCGCGTTCACGATCACAAACGGGTTTGCCATCAACGTGAATTTTTTCCAACGACTCGATGAGAAAGTGGACGCGTTGAATCGCGCCGGGCTGTTGAGCGCCATCGTGCCGCTCCAGGAATCTGGCTTGGTGGACGACGCACTGCCGGAAGACCAAGCCACCCTGCTCGTCCGTCACGCGGTCGCCCGTTGGGGCGCAAACCACATCGCCTGGTTGCTGGCGTTCGAGGGGGACAGCCTCGGAAGAAACATGGACCGCTGGAAACGCATTGGCCGCGCGGTGTTCGGCGACCGCGACCACGCGCCGGTGGTTTTGCTCCCCGGCGAAACGCACTGGTTGCTCGATGAATTCCGTAGCGAAGCGTGGGTGGATGTTTTCGGCTTTCCCGCGACGACGACGACCGACGACTCGCTCCAATGGATGCTGGCCGGACCGTTATCGGTCGAATGGCGAAAAGCGCCACCGCGCCCGATCCTCAACCTCTCTCCGCCCGCCGAATCTGCCCCCAACGGCGACGATGCGCGCCATCTGCTTTGGTGGAACTCGTTGATGAATCCAACCGCCGGCGTGAGCTATGCCGCGTTGCCAGTGATGACCTGGACCACCAACGCCACGACGGACTCAAATGTCCGGCCGCGAAATCTGCCCCAATGGCGGGAGGCCTTGTTCCTGCCCGGCGCCAAAAGCGTCGCGCTGCTCGCCGAGATTTTTGGCTCGATTGATTTTCGGCGGCTCCGGCCGGCGCAGAGTTTGTTGACCCGCCAACCGGGCTTGCAGTCGCCGGGACGGCACATCGCCGTGGCAACGACGGAAGCGCGCGACTTGACGGTGATTTACGTGCCGGAAGATCGCACGGTGGAGTTGTCGTTGCCGGTGTTGCCGCCGTTGCCGTCAATCACGTGGATCAATCCGCGCACGGGCCGGCGCAGTCCGGCGGTCGCGTTGGTCAGCGGAAACACCTGCCAGTTTTCCACGCCCGATCCGGGCGACTGGCTGCTGGTGATGAAGACGGGAAAATAGACCGTCTCACGACGAAGTTCGGCGGGATACCGAATCGGATTGCCGCAGTGCCCTACGCCGCCGGGTCGAATTTTCCACGCAGCACGTAAACGAGCGCCTTGACGGCGAGTTCGATGAAGAGGAAGGGTTTGGCGATGAAATCGTTTCCGCCGCTCATCATGGAACTGGCGCGGCTTTCAAAATCGTTGAGGCTGGTGACGAAGACGACCGGCGTTTTCTTGTACGTCGGCAACGCGCGCAGCTTGGTGCACAACTCGAAGCCATTCATTCCGGGCATGTCCACGTCGAGGAACACCAGGTCAAATTTCCGATCCAAGAGCAATTCGTAGGCGGCGTTCGGGTCTTCGACGCTGACGGATTTCAGCTTGGCTTTTTCCAGCGCGTAGGTCACGGCGCGGCGCGAAATCGCTTCGTCGTCCACCACCAGGATATTGGCCGGGCATGGCGCCTGTTTGTTCGCGTCCGTGCCGTGATCAAAAAGAAAGCCGAGGAAATCCACCGCAACCGCAAGGGTGCGCAGCGTGGAGGCGTTGATGTTTTTCGGCTTTTCGTAAAGTTCCTTGAGCAACGCTTCGAACGCATCGGCCATTTGCGAAATCAGGAACATGCCGGCGATGCCCGCGTTGCCCGTGAGCGCATGGACGCGGCGGTATAACTCGTGGATCTGCTTGAGGCGCACCATCTCGCTCTCGGTCTTGACGAGGCTTTGCAACAGCAAGCGGAGCGTGGCAAGGGTGGCGGGCAAGCTTTCGAGCAAGGATTTGCGCAAGTCGGCCTGGAATTCCACGTCAGAATCACAGGGGGGCAAGACCTCGGCAGCCGCCGGGACTGCGTCCCGTGGCGCGGCTGGGGTGGGGCGGGTTGGCGGCGCGGGCGCCGACGCCGACGTGGTCGCGTCGCCGTTCTTGCCGAGCGCGCTGCGTACAACATCCAGCACCTGCTTGGGGGTGCAGTTGGCCTTGGAAAGGCATTTGGTGGCCCCGGCTTTCCATGCTTCCTGCACCATGTTGGTGAGGTAGGTGTTTGAGAAGACGATGACCGGAACCTTCTCGAAACCCGGCTCGGCTCGAATCTCCTTCATCAGCTCCAAGCCCGTGATCTTCGGCAGCATCAGATCCAGCACGATGGCGTCCGGCCGGAATGATTTAATCATTTCGCGTCCCACTTCGCCGTCCAGCGCGACTTCAACCTTGTAGCCTTCCACGGAAAGCTTGTTCCTATAGATGTTGGCCACGATCTGGTCGTCTTCGATGATGAGAATTTTGTTCATGATCACGAATTAACCGCCAGCGCCGCCGGCGACGGTTGCAGGTGCGGCGCGAGAAATTCACGAATGCGCGCGAATTCCTGCACCACGCCTTTACACAACTCAACACCGTTGGTCAACTGGCCTTCGTAGCCCTGTTTTTCCAATTCGCGCAGCAAGGGGACGAGCCGGCGCATCCCGCAGGTGGCGCTGGCCCCGGCGCAACTATGGGCCAGCCGCCGCACTTCCTGCGGCTGGTTGGCAGCCACGGCAGCTTCGAGTTGCTCGACCTGCGTGCTCGTCTGCTGGAGATAAAGCGTGATCAACTCGCGCAAACTGTCCGCGTTGCCGTCCGTAAAATCTTTCAATCGCTCCATGTCCACCGGCGGTTCTTCGGCGGGCGTAGCCGGCGCGGCGGTTTCGTCCGGCGCGGTCGCGGCGGCGGTTGCTGGGGTGGTTGCCGCAGACGCTTCCGTCTGACCCGCCATCGCGCCCCAACGCTCGACGACCGTACGGATGTCTTCCGGACGCACCGGCTTGGCGAGATAATCATCCATCCCGGCGGCAAGGCATTTCTCCCGGTCGCCCGGCATCGCGCTGGCGGTCATGGCAACGATGATGATGGACGTCTTGTAATTTGGAAATTGCGCGCGGTTTTTTTGCCGCTCGCGAATCTGGCGTGTCGCTTCCAGCCCGTCCATCCGGGGCATCATCACGTCCATAAAAATCAGGTCGTACGACTGGCGGTCGAGCTGGGCGAGGGCTTCGACGCCATCGCCGGCCACGTCGGGGCGATAGCCCATTTGTTGCAGGAGCCGGAGCGCGACCTTCTGGTTGATGGCGTTGTCGTCGCACAGCAATACGCGCAACGGCAAACGCGCGGCCAGCTTGGGGTCGAGTTTGGCCGGACCGGAAGACGTCTTCGCGGCGGGTCTGGCCGCGCCGGAGACGACGCGCACCAGGGATTCGAAAAGTTGCGTCGGCTTGAGCGGTTTGGTCAGGCAACTGGCAAACGCCGCGTTCGCAAAATCAGGACGGTCGGTATGCACGCCCATTGAGGTGAGCAACACCAATGGCAGCGTCATCGCGCCGGGTAGTTTGCGAATTTCCCCGGCGAGCATCAGGCCGTCCATGCCGGGCATCTGCATGTCTAGGATCGCCAGGTCAAACCGTTCGCCGGCGCGCAACCATTCGAGCGCCTGTTGTGCGCTGTGGGTGCCGCGCGCAATCATGCCCCATTTGGTGGTCTGGAGCGCCAGGATCCGGCAGTTCGTCACGTTGTCGTCCACGATCAACAGCCGCAGGTCGGCCAGTTGCGGTTGCCGGCCTTCCAGCGCGTAACGCGGGGCCTGCGGCGCGGCGTGAAACGGCAACGTAAAATGAAACGTCGAGCCTTTGTCCGGCAGACTCTCGGCCCACATTTTGCCGCCCATCAATTCCACCAAACGCTTGCTGATGGCCAGACCCAACCCCGTGCCGCCGTAATGGCGCGTCGTCGAAGCATCCGCCTGGGTGAAGGGCCGGAACAGTTGCGCGAGGCGGTCCACCGGAATGCCGATACCCGTGTCGCGCACGGTAAAATGCAGATGCCACGGACGCGCCGCACCGGCGCCCGCTTCGGGCGACGAAAGCACACTGACGCCCGCCACCACTTCACCCTGCGCCGTAAATTTGACGGCGTTGCCGAGCAGATTGACGAGCACCTGCCGCAACCGCGTCACGTCGCCCAGCACTTGGTCGGGGATGCCGTCTTCCATCTGGTAGGCGAGATCGAGTTTCTTCTCCGCCGCCTTGGCCGCGAGCAAATCCAGCGCGTCTTCTATGCCCGCGCGCAAATCGAACGGCTGCGTCTCCAGTTCAAACCTGCCCGATTCGATTTTTGAGAAGTCCAGAATGTCGTTGATGATCGTCAACAGCGCGTCGCTGCTGGCGTAAATGGTTTCCACGTAACCGCGCTGCTCGTGCGTGAGCGCCGTCTCCAGCAGCAGGCCCGACATCGCGATGACGCCGTTCATCGGCGTGCGGATTTCGTGGCTCATGTTGGCGAGAAACTCCGCCTTGGCGCGCGCGGCGGTTTCGGCGGCCACCCGCGCGGCGGTCAATTCGCGGTTGGTCTGGCTCACTTCATCCTGCAGCCGCTTGGCCCGCAACGCGGCGCATACCCGCGCCCGCAGTTCCGCCGATTCAAAGGGTTTGGTCAGGTAATCCGTCGCGCCGAGTTCGAAGCCGCGCACCTTGTCGCTCGTGGCGTTCCACGCGGTGACGACGATCACCGGAATGTGCTGCGTCTCCGGCGACTCACGCACCTGCTTCAAGAATTCAAAACCGTTTGCGCCCGGCAATCCGAGATCCAGCAGGACCAGATCAACGTGCGTGTCCCGCACCAGCACCATCGCGTCCGCCGCGTTGGTGGCGTGCGAGAGCGTGATGTTGGCGTCTTGCAGGAGCGCGGTGAGCAACTCCGGCAATTTCGGGTCGTCTTCGACCAGCAGGACTTGCGACGCGGGCAAGTTCATAATCTGACATTGTTCAAACACTGGTACATCGGTCTAAAGGGCGCGAATCCAGGATGTTTCAGCACATTCAACACCAACTCCCGCCGAAAGACCACTGCGTATTTCAGGAATCCCATGGGTTTCGGGTTTGTTCCTGATTCGAGACGCTTTGGGTGGCGCGGGATTTCGGCGCGTGCGATTTCCGCCATGCGTCACGCGTACCCTTGGCTTGAAACGAGACAAATCCATTCGGCTTCAAGACAGTCACCGCACAAAGAAGCATTGCCACGCCCGGCCCAGGCTGCGTAAATTTTCCGCATGGTTCAGACGGTGCTCAACCCGGGACCGGTGACGGATGTGTCCCCAATACGCGCCACGTACCTCAAGGCGTTTCGCCTGATGCTGCTGGCGCGTGTGCTGGACGAGAAGTTCGCCAGCCTTTATCGCGCCGGCAAAATCACCGGCGGCGTTTTTCTCGGACGCGGCCAGGAAGCGTTGAGCGTCGCGACCGGCCTGGCATTGCGGAAAGGAGATATTTTCGCGCCGTTGATTCGCGACCAGGCCGGGCGCATGGCTTTCGGCGAGCCGATTCTCGACGCGGTGCGCACCTATTTCGGCTCAGCCCTCGGCCCCATGCGCGGGCGCGATGGCAACGTCCATCGGGGCCGCCCGCAACAAGGTCTCCTCCCCATGATCAGTCATTTGGGCGCGATGATTTCCGTCGTCAACGGCGCGCTGTTCGCCCGGCGCATGAAAGGCGTCCAGGGCACCGTGGGCGCGGCGTCCATCGGCGACGGTGCCACCTCGACTGGCGCGTTTCACGAGGCGTTGAACCAGGCCGCCGTGGAAAAACTTCCGCTGGTGCTCATCGTGGCCAACAATCAATACGCCTATTCCACGCCGAATTCGCGCCAGTTCGCGTGCCGCTCCTTGCTCGACCGCGCGGCGGGTTACGGAGTCGAAGGCCGCGGCGTGGATGGAACGGATTTGTCCGCCTGCCTGAAAGTCGTGGGCGATGCGGTGGCGCGCGCGCGGGACGGCCACGGCGCGCAATTGATCGTCGCGCGCCTGCTGCGGCTCTGCGGTCACGGCGAACACGATGCGGCTGAATACCTGGACGCAAAGTTGAAAAACTCGCCCGTCGGGCGTGATTGCCTGAAGGTTGCCGAGGAATTCTCGCTGCAACAAGCTTGGGCCGATGCCGCCACGATGTCGGCGTGGCGCGGCGAGGCGGTGCATACCGTCGAGGAAGCCGTCGCCAAAGTGCAGCGCGAACCGGCGCCCGACCCGTTCGCCGAAACCTGGCACGCGCTGGCGTCCAAACATCTCGGCGAAGCTTACGACGATGCCGGCAACCCCGGCGCAGGAATATGAATAGCAAGTCTGAAGGATGAATTATGAGTGATGAAACCGGCATGGCGCGCTTCCCGAAACTGGAGAACTTTATCCTTCATCCTTCATCCTTCATCCTTTCAGTATCGTGAGCATCACCTACCTGGAAGCCATTCGCGAAGCGCAAGCCCGGGCGCTGGCCGACGACCCGCGCGTGTTCATTTACGGGCAGGACGTAGGCGCGTTCGGCGGCGCGTTCAAGGCCACAAAAAATCTCGCCAATGAATTTCCCGGACGCGTGTTGGATGCGCCCATCAGCGAGGATGCCATCATGGGCCTGGCCGTCGGCGCGGCGATTGAAGGCATGAGGCCCATCATCGAAATGCAGTTCGCTGATTTTTCCACGCCCGGTTTCAACCAGATCGTGAACCAGGCGGCCACGCTCTTCTGGCGCACGAACGTCCCCTGCCCCATCACCGTGCGGCTGCCGTGCGGCGGCACTTCCGGCAGCGGCCCGTTTCACAGTCAAACGATGGAGTCGGTTTACGCGCATTATCCCGGACTGATCGTAATGACGCCCGCGACGGTGGAAGACGCTTACAGCATGCTGCTCGAAGCCGTGGCGATTGATGATCCGGTGATTTTTTGCGAGCACAAACTGCTTTACTACCATCTCAAGGCCGAGGCGTTGCCCACGGAGGCCCTGCCCGTCGGCAAGGCCCGCATCGCGCGCGAAGGCCGTCACCTCACCATCGTGGCCTACAGCGCCATGGTGCACGAGGCGCTCCTCGTCGCCGATGAGCTCAAGACCGAAGGCTGGGAAATCGAGATCGTGGACTTGCGCTCGGTGAAACCGCTGGACACCGACACCGTGATGGCCAGCGTGGCGCGCACGGGCCGGCTCCTGTGCGTGGGCGAATCCTGGCCGTGGGGTGGCGTGACCGCCGAAATCATGGCCCGGGTCGCCAGCGAGGGTTACGCGTTGCTCGACGCCCCGCCGCAACGTCTCAATGCCAAAGACACACCCGTGCCGTTTCATCCCAACCTCTGGGCCGCGCATCGTCCCACCGCCCGCAGCATCGCAGCGGCGGCGCGGAAACTCCTGAGACAATGAAACATCATGGGAAGGAAGAAGGCGGAATGAAGAATGAAGAAACAAATACTCCGATTGCGCTCCGGCTGACTTCAGCCTCAATTCTTCATTCTTCATTCTTCATTCTTCATTCTTAATTTTACCATGCAGATCCCCATCATCATGCCGCAACTGGGCGAATCCATCGCCGAGGCCACCATCGTCAGCTTTCTCGTCAAACCCGGCGATCAAGTCGAGGCTGGCCAGGACATCATCGAGGTCGAGACCAACAAGGCGAACATGAACGTCGCGTCGCCGTGCCGCGGGCGGATCGAAGAGTTTGTCGCGCAGTTGAAAGAAAGCTACGCCGTCGGCGCCATGCTCGGACACCTCGAGGCCACGCCGGAGGAAGCCGCGCGTTCCGGTCTGGACACCCCCTCGCCCAAACTAACCGGCGACACCGAGCAAGTTCGCGCGACGGGCGCTTCATCATCCGCCGCTGGCGAAACACGCGGCGTCAAACCCACCATTCGCGGTCTGCCGGTGCCCGCGCACGCGGCGGGCGCGAGTTACATGTCCCCGCGCATGAAGGCGCGCATGGACGAACTCGGCTTGCACGCCGCCGACCTGTCCGGCATTGCGGGCAGTGGCGCGGCGGGCCGCGTCACGATTCAAGATTTCGAGAAATACATCGCCAACCTCGAAAAACAAAAACTCACGCAAGCCTCAACTATGCGCGTGGCCGTGGCCGACGCGATGCGCCGCAGTTGGACGCGCCCGCTGGCCACGGTTGGGCTGCCGGTTTGTCTCGATGCCTTGCTGGCACACCGCAAACAGGCCAGCCCGAAACCCGGTCCTGCACTTTACGCGTTGCGCGCGCTGGCCATCGCGCTGGCTGAGAACAGCGCGCCGGCGGGCCGGCTGGTCGGCAATAAAATCGTTCACCCGTCGGCGATTGATGTGGGCTTCGCGGTGGAAGCCGAGGATGGGGTGCTGGTACCGGTGATCCGCAGCGCGGACAAGAAACCGCTCAAGGAGCTCGTCACACGTTACGACGAACTCATCGAACTGGCGCGTCAACGCAGGCTGCCCGGCGACGCCACGGGCGGTTCGACCGCCACCGTCACCAACTTCGGCACGTTTGGTCTCATGTGGGCCACACCCATTCCGCTGCCGGAGCAAACCCTCGTGCTCGGCCTGGGTGCCGGCCGCAAAATGCCGCGTTGGGACGAAGCCACAGGCCAGTTCGTGCCGGTGGTAGAAGCGAACATCACGTTGAGTTTCGACCACCGCGTCCTCGACGGCGGCGCGGCGGGCCGCCTGCTTACCCGCGTGGCCGACTTGATGACGCACCCGGGAAAACTATAGGCGCGAACTTGCAGGCCCGCGCCTCGCCGGTTGGCGACCTTTCCCGCGTAACTTTTCCCGCGATATTGACAAACCCGCCGGATGGCATGATTCTCTGCGCGCTTGATTGGTTGCCTCGGTAGCTCAGTTGGTAGAGCAGCAGACTCTTAATCTGTTTGTCCTAGGTTCGACCCCTAGCCGGGGCACCAATTTTCAGAATCCGCTTTGAACTTCGCTCCGATTCCCTTAAAACATCGGCAAGAACTCAAGCGGGTATGCACGAAACAGAATGGCAAACACGAAAAAGCCGCATTGATCGGCGGCTGTGTGCGCTCACGCCGCCGTGGCAAATCATCCGCTACCACGATGGACTCGATTTATCCACTCTCCACTGCGTTGCGGTCGAAGAATTGCCCACGGAGAACGGCCCCGCTGACTATGGTCTCTTCGTCAACGGCAACTTCCTCGGCATCACCGAAGCCAAAAAGGTAACGGTGAATCCGCAGAACGTGCTGGAGCAGGCCAAGCGGTATTCCTCCGGCGCATTCAACGGTCCGGGCAACTGGAATGGCTTCCGGGTGCCCTTCCTGTTTGCCACCAACGGCGAGATCATCTGGTTTCTCGATGTGCGGGGGGAGAAACCCGTCTCGCGCCAGCTCGCCAATTTCCACACCGGGCCGGCGCTGGAAGCCATGTTCGCCTTCAATCCCAAGCCGGCGTACGACTGGCTGCTTGATACGCCGCCCGACCTCATCACCCGCCTGCGGGATTACCAACGCCGCTGCAACATCGCGACTGAGCAAGCCATCATCGCCGGTCGTCGCGAAATCCTCCTCGCCCTGGCCACCGGCACCGGAAAAACTTTCCTGACCGTCGCTCAGATCTATCGCCTGCTGGAATCCAAGTTCGCCAAACGCATCCTCTTTCTCGTGGATCGGAAGGCGCTCGCGGCCCAAGCCGTCCGGGAGTTCAACGCCTTCAACACACCCCAAGGCAACAAGTTTGCGAACGAATACGAGGTTTACAGCCAGAAATTCCAACGCGAAGACTTCGGCGAGGACGATCCATTCGATCCCAAGGTGCTGCCCAACGAGTATCTCACCGCGCCGAAGTCAACGCACACCTTCGTTTACGTCTCCACCATCCAGCGCATGGCGCGGAATCTGTTCGGCGCCGAGGGCTGCTTCGCGCAGTCCGGCGGCGACACGGAGGCCGAGGCCGACGCCGACAAACTCGATATTCCCATCCACGCATTCGACATCATCATTGCGGACGAATGCCATCGCGGCTATACCGCGCAAGAGATGAGCGTCTGGCGCAACACCCTCAATCACTTCGATGCCATCAAGATTGGCCTCACCGCCACCCCTGCCGCGCATACCACCGCGGTCTTTGGCGCGCCGGTGTTTCGTTACACCGTGGAGCAGGGAATCCTCGACGGCTACCTCGTGGACTACGAGCCGGTGGCCATCAAGTCGGACGTACGCATGAACGGCGTCTTCCTTAATGAAGGTGAAACCGTCGAGCGCGTGGACACCGACACCGGCCAGAAAGCACTGGATCAACTCGAAGCCACCACGGGCCACTTCCCGAAAATCCTCATCTTCGCGGTCAACGATCTCCCGCACACCTCGCACGCGGACCAACTCGTCAAAACCTGCCGCTCCGTTTTCAAGCAGGGCGACGACTTCGTGCAGAAGATCACCGGCAACCCGAACGTGGACCGCCCCCTCCAGCGCATCCGCGAATTCCGCAACCGCCCCAATCCCAAGGTCGTCGTCACCGTGGACATGCTCTCGACCGGCGTGGACATCCCGGCGCTGGAATTCATCGTGTTCCTGCGCCCGGTCAAGTCGCGCATCCTGTGGGAGCAGATGCTCGGACGCGGCACGCGCCTTTGCCCCGATATCAACAAGTCCAAGTTCGTCGTGTTCGACTGCTTCGACGGCACGCTCATCCAGTATTTCCGAAACGTCTCCAGCTTCGACCTCGAACCGCCGGGCAAAACCCCGCTCACGCTCCCGGAAGTCATCGAAAACATCTGGCAGAACGTGGACCGCGATTACCACGTGCGCATCCTAGCCAAGCGCCTCCTGCGGATTGACAAGGACATGAACGCCGACGCCCGCACCCAGTTCTCGGCGTGGATTCTCGAGGGCGACATGGGCCGATTCGCGAAGGAACTGCCGCAACGGCTGAAGCAGGACTTCGCCGGCACGATGAAACTGCTGCGCAATCCTGACTTTCAGAAGCTGCTGCTGGAATATCCCCGCGCGAAACGCACCTTCCTCACGACCATCGAAGACAAGGACGTGGTCACGTCGCAGAAACTTGAACGCTACGGCCAGTTCGACAACGCCGAGGATTATCTCGACGCCTTCTCCGAGTTCGTGAAAGCCAACGCCGACAAAGTTACCGCGCTTTCTGTTTTGCTCCAACACCCGCGCGACTGGCGGCCCGCCGTGATGGAAGAGCTGAAGCGCACGCTCCATCAAAACGGGTTTGAACCGGAGAAACTCCAGCGCGCCCACCGCGCCAAAGGATTCAAAGCGCTGGCGGATGTAATCTCCATCGTCAAGCACGCGTCAACCGCGCAATCACCGCTGCTCACCGCCGAGGAACGAGTGAATGTGGCACTGGAGAAATTCATCGGTGGGCACAAGCTGACGCCGGAGCAGATGCAATGGCTCTCGCTCGTCCGCGAGCATTTGGTGAAAAATCTTTCGATGGATGAGGAAGATTTCGATCTGACGCCGCTGCTGGAGATGCGAGGTGGAAAGGCCAAGGCGAGGAAGTTGTTCCTCGATTTGCCGCGAGTGGTCGCGGAACTCAACGAGGCGGTCTGCAATCCGCAAGCGGGGTTGCTTGCCTCGCACACGAGCCACTTGTAACCTCACGAGCAATGATTCTGAACTGAAATGTGAAAATGTGAAAGGAACTACGTTATGACAGAAATAGAAAAACTAGAGTTGGCAAAAGCACTCCGAGATCCGCTCAAGAAAGAGCTGCTCCGCAAAATCGTCGAGGCCGAAGGTGACCCCGTTCCGGTGTCAAAGGAGGCAGCTGAAGTCACCGCCACCAAGTTGAAGGAATTCTTGACCTCCTTCGATACGAGACACTCATTTGAGAAAGGCATGCTGGTGGAGTGGAAGCCAGGGCTACAAAACAAGAAGAAGCCTCGTTATGGCGAGCCGGGAATTGTGGTCGAGGTGTTGGGAGTTCCCGTTCTCGGTCAGACAGACGAATCTGGATCAGCCTACTTCCGTGAACCGCTGGACCTGATCGTTGGGTTTATTGAGGATGACGGCGATTTTGTGGTGTTCCACTACGACCAACGCAGATTCAAGCCTTATCAATCCTAGCAGGGGGAATCGCTATGGGCGACGCGAACTTCAATTCAAACGACTACTCCAAAAGTCAGTCAGGTCTATT
Source organism: Verrucomicrobiota bacterium (assembly GCA_025457745.1). Classification (GTDB taxonomy): domain Bacteria; phylum Verrucomicrobiota; class Verrucomicrobiia; order Limisphaerales; family JADLHS01; genus JALOTT01. The sequence continues at coordinate 24,781 of JALOTT010000013.1, read as the reverse complement.
GTTGCCCAATTCCCTAAACATAAAGAGCGAACACGAGAGCAAAGGGATTAACCAAGCGGACATCGCGCTGGCGCAGAAAGTCGGAGAACTTGTGACGCGAGGTCAACTCGATGACAAACTGAAGCTGATGGATAGTGAGTTGAAGCTCCGGGCGAGTGAATCAAACGGACAACTCATTACTAGACTCGCGAGCGTGGAACAGGGACTCGACAATTTGAGGAAAGACGTTCAAAGGGTTGAGGGTGTGAGCAATGCTGCGAAAGGCGAACTCGCTAAGCTTGCGAATGTAGAGGGTGAGCTTGGCGGCCTTAGAAGGGATGTCCAAAGAGTGGAGACCAGTGCTGGCGCGCAGATCAAAGAATTTCGCGATGCTAAGCGGTGGGCGATCACATTGATGCTGGCAGTGGTTCTTGGATGCGCAGGCATAGTCGCCAAGTTTTGGAAATCTGACGCAGCAACTGGTGCGCCGAATGGCGGTCATCAGTCACCGGTTGGGCCACAGACTCCGGGAAGCGAACTGAAGGTCGAACCTTTAGTTCAGCCCGCACCGAAGCCCGCAACTGGGCACGAGGCGACAGCCCTGCCGCCCACCAACAATTTGCTCGCACAACCTCTGACGACAGCAACAAATTAGTGAGATTGTTGGGATTTCGAGGCGCGTATCGCACAGGGTTGAACGGGCTCGACGCCTTCTCTTAACATGTCCGACATCGTCCAAAAACTCTGGGGCTTCTGCCACACGCTGCGCCACGACGGCGTGGATTATGGCGATTACATCGAGCAACTCACCTACCTGCTGTTCCTCAAGATGGCCGATGAACGCGACGCGAAGGTGCCGAAGGATTGCGATTGGGACTCGCTCAAGGCCAAGTCCGGCACGCAGTTGACCGACCACTACGCCGACATTCTGCGCAAGCTCCGCGAAGCCGGGGGCCTGCTCGCCGACATCTTTGCGCAGGCCACGCCGCGCTTTAACAATCCCGTCAACCTCAAGCGCGTCATCGCCATGATTGACGAGGAGGATTGGTCCGCGATGGACGTGGACGTGAAGGGCGCGGCGTTCGAGGGCCTGCTCGAAAAGGCCGCCAGCGAAGGCAAGAAAGGCGCGGGCCAATACTTCACGCCCCGACCGCTCATCCAGGCCATCGTCTCGGTGATGAAGCCCGACCCGCGCGGCAAACCGGACTTCCGCATCTGCGACCCGGCGTGCGGCACGGGCGGCTTTCTCGTGTGCAGTTATGAATGGCTCGTGTCGAAGGAAGTCTCCGGCGGCGTGTTCGATCGCGCGGACGCCCGGCGCATCAAATCGCAGACCTTCATCGGCCAGGATCTCGTGCCGCGACCGCGCCGGCTCGCGCTGATGAATCTGTTCCTCCACGGCGTCGAGCCGCACATTTATCTCGGCGATACCGTTTACGAGCCGGACCGCGGCGAGCGTTACGACGTGGTGCTCACCAATCCGCCCTTCGGCACGAAAGGCGCGAATCAAGCACCCGACCGCGACGACTTCACCATCGAGACCAGCAACAAACAGCTCAACTTCGTCCAGCACGTCATGACCACGCTCAAGCCCGGCGGACGCGCCGCGATGGTGCTGCCGGACAACTGCCTGTTCGAGGGCAAGGCCGGCGAAGTCTTCGAGTTGCTCATGCAGGATTGCGCGTTGCACACCGTCCTGCGCCTGCCGCGCGGCACGTTTACGCCCTACAGCCAGGGGGTGAAGGCGAACGTCATCTTCTTCCAGAAAGGCCGGCCCACCGACGCGGTCTGGATTTTCGACGCGCGCTCCAACGTGCCGGGCATCACCAAGAAAGACCGCCCGCTCACCGCGCAACACTTCGCCGAGTTTGAAAAAGTTTACGGCAAAGACCCCAACGGCCTGAGCAGGCGCACCGACACCGGCGAGACGGGCCGTTTCCGCAAATTCCATATCAGCGAAATCAAGGAACGCGGCTACAAGCTCGACGTGACCTGGCTCAAGGACGACTCGCTCGAAGACGCCGACGAATTGCCCGAACCGCAGGACCTCGCCGCCGAAGCCATCACGGAGCTGGAGGCGGTGGTGGACGACCTCCGCGAAATCGTCGCGTTGGTGGAAAAGGAAGAGGGCGTGGAGAAATGAGCGGCCAAGAATCACCTCAGCCCCATGTGTCCGGGAGGCCGGCTGCCAGCCTCATCCCTCCGGCGGGACGGTTTCTCTATATTTTTCTCGACGAGGCGGGGAATCTGGATTTCTCCAAGCACGGCACGAAGTATTTCGTGCTGGGCGGCATCACCAAGGAGCGGCCGTTCCACGCCTACAAGGAATTGACGGAATTCAAATACGATCAGGTGGAGCGCGGCACGGCGCTGGAATATTTCCATGCCTCGGAGAACGCCCAGGCGGTGCGCACCGGCGTCTTCGACATCATCGAGAAGCATCTGGCCGGGGTGGCGGTGGACGCCATCATCGTGGAAAAAACCAAGGTGGAAGCGAGACTGCGCGACGAAGATCAGTTTTTCCCCAAAGTGCTGGGCACTCTGCTGCGGGAGATCCTCCAACATTATCCACTGGCTGAATTTGCCGAGGTCATCGTGTTCACGGATAGTCTGCCGGTCCAGCGCAAGCGGGCGGCGGTGGAAAAAGGCGTGAAGATGACGCTGGCCGCCATGCTCCCGGCTTCGGTGCGCTATCGCGTGCTGCATCACGCCTCGAAATCCAACCTCGATTTGCAGATCGCCGATTATTGCACCTGGGCGATTTACCGGAAATGGAACGGCAACGATGACCGCTCCTTCCGGCGGGTGCAGGCGGCGGTGCGCCGCGAATGGGATGTGCTCCAGGCTGGCACTGGATTTCCCGACTGAAAAATGAAGACCGGAAAAAATGACCGCCCCGGCTACTCTTGCGAGAGAACCCAATGGGTTCTTGTCACCGGGGCGGGACCTTTAAATCGGTGCGGCCAGGGAAATCTTCTCGGAGTCGGGTGAATCCGGCCCACTCTGGTCGCCGCCGAGAATATGCGGGAACACCAAATAAAATGCAAAGCGAAATTTGCCGACGCCGCAGCCCGCTTCGGGCCAAGCGGATACGGAGGCGTGGAGAAATGAGCGACGAGCTTCCGAATAGGTGGGCTTTTGCGCGATTGCAGGAAGTCGTCGCTGCGAAGAAAGGAAAGAAGCCCGCTGTCCTGCGCGACAGTCCAGCCGATGGATTCGTTCCATACCTCGACATCCACGCAATCGAAAAGAAGGCAGTTCGGCAGTTTGCGGAAGTGAAATCATCGAGGCTCGCCGCCAAAGACGATTTGTTCGTCGTTTGGGACGGTGCGCGAAGCGGCTGGATTGGTGGTGGTATCACAGGAGCGATTGGCTCAACCATCATGGCGCTGACGGCGCGACAAGTGGAGTCGAGTTATCTGCGTCACTTTATCGCCAGCCAGTTTCAAACTCTCAACAACAACACTCGCGGCACGGGCATCCCTCACGTTGACCCAGAAGTTTTCTGGAATCTTGAAGTCCCGCTCGCTCCGCTCGCCGAGCAGCGGCGGATTGTGGCGAAGCTGGAGACGCTGTTGGGCAAAGTGGACGCCAGCCAGCAGCGACTGGCGAAGATGCCCGTCCTGCTCAAACGCTTTCGCCAATCCGTCCTCGCCGCCGCCTGCTCCGGCCGCCTTACCGCCGATTGGCGGGAGGACAGTTCAAATGTTCAGCCAGCAAGCGAAGTCATCGCAGCCGCCAAGCCTGCCGATGACTTGCCATCCGGCTGGGCTTGGTGCGCGCTAGGCGATTACGTTGAGAATCTCGATGGCAAACGTGTTCCCATTTCATCGAAGCTGCGTGAAACACGAAAGGGTGCGTTCCCATATTACGGAGCGTCAGGAGTTATCGATTCCATTGACGGCTTCACACACGAAGGTGAGTTCGTGCTGATTGGCGAGGACGGCGCGAACTTGCTCTCACGTTCGACACCCATCGCATTTCTCGCGAAGGGTCGGATTTGGGTCAACAACCACGCCCATGTTCTGAGGTGCAAGCACTCGTTCCCAAACGCCTACGTCGCCGCCTACATCAACTCGATTGATCTCGCGCCGTATGTGTCGGGCACAGCGCAGCCAAAGTTGAATCAGGCAAACATGAACACCATCCCTGTTCCAGTGCCTCCGCTCCCCGAGCAACTGGAAATCGTGCGGCGAGTGGAGGGATTGTTTGCGCTGGCCGACCAGCTTGAGGTGCGGTTGGCCAAGGCGCGCGGGCAAGTGGAGAAGCTCACGCCGTCCCTCCTCGCCCGCGCCTTCGCCGGCCAACTCGTCCCCCAAGACCCCACCAACGAACCGGCGGAGGATTTGTTGGAGCGCATCAAATCAAACCATGAATCCAAGTCCCACAAGGACGCTTGAAAACAGCCCAGCGATTTATCGCTGGGTATTTGCGCGGAGCTGGAACGAGTCCCGTGAGGGACGGAAGAATCTTGTTGTGTCAACGAACGGATTCTTTCGCCCCTGTGGGGCTTGGTCATCATTACATCCGCAACCCAAGGTTGAAACCGCGGGCTATTGTCGGTCGTCCCTGACGGGACTACGGAATCTGTGTTCATCCGCGTCATCCATGGTTCAAACGCAAATTGTGCGCCGAGTGGGAGACGGTTTACGCTGGTCGGCGAGCCGGAAGCGCGGCTGGCAGCGACGCAGCCACTGGTGGGCGCACTTGCGCATCCTGTCGAGCTGGCTGCCAAGTCCACGCCGCCCGGCCCGGCTGCCGGATGAGCTTGCAGTCAGCATCAAAAAGCCAGCGACGGTAAACCAGCAAACTCAAATATGAATCGAATCCCGCCTGTTTTCGCCGCCCTCTTGTTGGCGGCGGTGGCTCCGCTCGACGCCGGCGACCTGCCGGCGAAGCGGCCCAATATCCTATTTATCATCACCGACCAACAGTCGGCCGACGCCATGAGCTGCCGGATGGGGAAGCAGTTCCTCCACACGCCGACGATGGATCGGCTGGCGCAAACCGGGATGCTGTTCACGCGGGCCTACAGTTCCAACCCGCTGTGCATGCCCTCGCGCAGCTCGATATTTACGGGGCGTTATCCCCATGAAACAGGCGTTACCAAGAACGCGGCACCCCCGGGTGGCCTGGACCCGAAGGAGTTCGTCTGCCTCGGCACGTACTTCCGCAACGCGGGCTATGACACCGCTTACAGTGGCAAATGGCACCTCTGTTACGACCCGAAAGACACCAGCGCGCACGGCTTCGAGATCGTGACTGGCCGGGTCCAAGGCGATCACGATGCCGGCGTGACCACTGGGGCGGTGAAGTTTCTTGCTCGCCCGCACGACCAGCCATTCCTGCTCGTCGCCAGCTTTCTCAATCCGCACAACATCTGCGAATGGGCGCGCCGGCTCGCGGGACGCCAGCAGGTCTTGAACTGCGGTGAAATCGGCGAGCCGCCGCCGCTGGATCAGTTGCCGCCGCTGCCGGCCAATTTCGCCCCGCCCAAGAACGAGCCGGATGGGATGACTCTCATGCGCCACGCATACCAGGTTGACTCCGGTCCGTTCCCGGTCCGCAAGTTTTCGGCGGAGGATTGGCGCAAACACCGCTGGGGTTATTACCGGATGATCGAGAAGGTGGACGCGGAGATCGGCAAAGTCCTTGACGCACTCCGCACCGCCGGCTTGGCAGACAACACGTTGATCGCCTTCACCGCCGACCACGGGGAATGCGCCGGCGCGCACGGCTTCAATCAAAAGACGGTTCTCTACGAGGAATCCGCGCGCGTCCCGCTGATCATCGCTTGTAAAGGCCGGAGTGTCGCCGGCACCACCGACAAACTGGTGCACACCGGCCTTGATCTCTTGCCCACGATGCTTGACTTCGCGGGTCTGGAGATTCCGAAGAAACTCTCCGGCCGCAGCCTCCTGCCGCTGGCTCTCGGAAAACCAGTCACCGCCTGGCGCGATCACGTGGTGGTGGAAAACAACCTGAGCCAGGCCGGGGAGTTCAATGGGCTGACGCCGCAAATGGAAGGCCGGATGGTGCGGACGGAGCGATACAAGTATTGCGTCTTCAGCCGCGGCCACCAGCGCGAATCGCTCATGGACTTGCAGGCCGATCCGGGCGAAACGGTTGATCTGGCCGCGGACCCGCGGTATCGTGAGGTTCTTCTCCGACACCGGGAACTACTTCGGCGGTTCGGCCACGAACACAACGATCCGCTGGTCGCAGAACTCCTGGCCGACCAAGTGAAGCCGATTGCTTTCCCAGCGAACGCCGCCGCGGAAGCTCCGCCAAGGAAATCAAGAAAAGGAAAAGCCAGATGAACCGCAATCTCGTTCTCTGTCTCACCACACGGATCTTCTGTGTCGGCCCGCTGGTTCGGGCTGCTCAGACATAAACTTTCCAGCGCCCTCGGAACAACCGGCCCGCGTGCGCCGGGTGGAGCGCCGGTTCGCGCTGGCCGACCCGATTGAAGCGCGGCTGAGTGCGACGCAACGGCGGGTGGACGTGCTCAAGCCCTCGCTCCTCGCCCGCGCCTGCCGCGGCGACTTGGCGCCGCAGGATCCTTCTGACGAACCTGCGTCCGCCTTGCGACACCGCATCGAAAGAAAAGAACCACCTGCCCCGCCATGCTCACGGATAACATTCTAGATTTGATCGGCCGCACGCCGCTGATCCGGCTGAGGAATGAACCGATTTTTGCCAAGGCCGAGTTTCTCAATCCCGGCGGCAGCATCAAGGATCGCGTCGCGCTGGCGATGATAGAAGGCGCCGAACGGGATGGCCGGTTGCGGCCCGATTCCATCATCGTCGAACCCACCTCCGGCAACACAGGTATTGGCATCGCGCTGGTCGGACGACTCAAAGGGTACCAGGTCCGCATTGTCATGCCGGAGAACATGAGCGAGGAACGCAAGAAACTGATCCGCAGTCTGGGTGCGGACTTGGTGCTCACCCCGGCCCAGGAAAGCCTCGGCGGCGCGGTGGCGCGCGTGCGGCAGATGCAGGCCGAAGACCCGCGCGTGTTCGTGCCGCAGCAATTTGAGAATCCCGACAACCCGCGCGTGCATTACGAGGAAACCGCGCATGAATTGTGGCGGCAGATGAATGGCGACATCGCGGCCTTCGTGGCGGGCGTCGGCAGTGGCGGCACGCTGCAAGGGGTCGGCAAATTCCTTCGCGAACACAAGCCCGGCGTCCGCATTGTGGCGGTGGAACCCAAAAACGTCTCCGCCCTGCTGGGCCACGAGCCGGGATTGCATCAGATTCAAGGCATCGGTGACGGTTTTATTCCCGCCGTGCTCGATGTGAAGCTGGTGGACGAGGTGATTGAGGTCACGGATGAGGATGCAATCCTAACGACGCGGAAGCTGGGCAGCGACTTTGGATTGCTGGTGGGCATTTCCTCCGGCGCGAACGTGTGGGCGGCGCGGCAGTTGTCACAACAGGTCAACGGCAACATTGCCACCGTGCTGCCGGATCGGGCGGAACGCTATTTCAGCACGGCGCTGATGTGAGGCGGCTGCCTTGCGCTGGCTGAAAAACATCCCCGCTTCAAAATCCTTCCAGCAGCAGGTCGGCCAGAAAATCAACCCAGTCCACGGAGATGGGTTGTTGCAATTCGAAGGAGCGGGTGAAGTCTTCTTCAAACAGTTCCTTTTTCAACCGCGCGGCAAACTCCGGGTCGGATGTGGCGATGTTTTGTTCCTGACAGAGTCGCAGGCTCATGTGGTTGAGATTGCCCGTCCCAAGGCAGGACCAGCCGTCCACGAGCATTGCCTTCACGTGCGTCATGCCGGGGTAGAAATAGACCCGGACGCCGTGTTCGAGGAGGTAATTGGCGGTGACGACGTTGCCACGGGCGCCGGCTTTGAAATCATTCACGCGCGGCAACACGACGCGGACGTCCACGCCGCGTTTGCGCGCCTGCACGAGACCGGTGATGACGCGTTTGTCGAAGATGTAGGGGTTCTCGACGTAGATGTAGCTCCGGGCTTTGCGAATGGAGGTTTGCACGGCAACGTTGAATGGTTTCCACGCGGTGCGCGTGGGCAGCCGGCGGACTTTGATCCAACGGTCGGGTTCTGCTGGTTTCGCGCCTTCCGTTTGTTTGAGGGCGGCACCAGCGAAGGCAAGGTCACCCAGCAACCCGGCGTGCGCCCAGTCGCGCTTGAACTCGTTTTCCAGCGACGCCACCACCGGGCCTTGCAGTTCAAACATCAGATCGTGCCATTCGTAACGGTATTCGCGGCCCAGGTTCATGCCGCCCACCCAGGCGCGGTTTCCGTCCACCAGGAGGACTTTCGTGTGGTCGGCGGAAAACCACGGATTGAGAAAGGGCCGCACGCGAACGCGCGAATCCTGGCGCAGATATCCGGTGATCGAGCCGGGAGGAACAAAGTCCACGGGCATTGGCGAGGTGGGCGGCGCCATTCCGGCTGTGATGCTGGCCATCTGATCGAGAATGACCTTGACCGGCAGCTCGGCGGACCGCCGTTTCAGTTGGTCGGCGATTCCCACGGCGACGTCGTCGCGGTCGAAGATGAACACATTCATCGAAATGCGGTTGGTGGCTTCGCCGATCGCTTGTTGCAATCGCGTGAAGAAACGGTCGCCATCAATGAGGAGTTGGACCGAGCCGTCTTCCCGACGCGTGCCGGTGTAGCGGTCCAGCCATTTTTCCCACGCGACGAGGTCCATGCCGTTGGTCTGCGCGAGCGGCGGGAAGCTGGCCGACCTGGGCAACCGGAGGTGAAGCACGACGACGGCGGTTTCGACGCCCAAGTCCGCCAGCCGCGCGGCGCTGGACACGGGATTTTTGAGCAACGGCAGGGTGTGGCTTTCCACGAGCGCACCCAGGCCTTTGAGCGTTGCTGCGAAGCTCAACCCGCGATCCGGCGATTCGAGCAAGGCCGCGGGCAGCAGATTCACGCATTGCCGGTTCTCCCGATCCACCAGCAGCGGCTGGCTCATGCGGTCGCCGTTCGGGGACATGAACACAAACAGCTTTTCATCTGGATGCTTTTCCGCCCGGAACTTCTCGGCCTGTCCGGCGAGGACTTGCAACGTCTCTTCGAGTGGAAAACGGTGGTCAACGATCACCTGTGCCGGTTGTTCGCCCTGGGGCGCAAGGTGGGGCGTGCCGTGCGCGTCGCGATACAACACGCGGTCCGCGAGAAACGCCTGGTAATAGACACCGTGCCACGGCGTTTGCGGCGTCAATCCCTCGATCAAATTCGTCGCATAGCGCCGCCACGCCGCGCCGGCGATGACGGTCGCCTCACGCCAACCCTGCTTCGCTTCCGGCAGGCGGGATAACCCCTTGTCCCAGCGCAATAACGCAGACGCGGCGGCGAAGCCATCGGGAGGAATCCGGTGATGACTCCACTTGGCGTCAAAACCGACCAGGTTGGTCTCCCACTGGAAATAGAAACGAACGCGGTGGCCTTTGACGAAAACCCGGGGCGGTTCGGCGGTGAGCGCGGTCAGGTTTCGCCATTCCTCGAGGGACTTTTGTCTGGCGGTCGTGACGACTGCGGCCCGCACGTTGCTGGCCGCGAGGCAAAAACCGAAGATTAGAACCATCGCCCTGGCGAGATGCTTCGCGGCGGGTAGCGGATTCATTGTTCGATCAACGGCGAACTGGCATTTTTCGTCCGGGCCAGTTTACCTGACGAAATGGAAAGTCAACGGAGAGTTTTCGCACAGCCAGTCAAATTTGCGCAGCCAGCGCGTCTCGCCAGGCCCCGACCCCGAACCGGCGGCGAAATTGTCGGAACCGATTGGCGGGCTGCCAATTGAAGCCGCCACCCCTCGCTCCCGGTGAATCCCCTGGATGATTTCCAGCGTTGCCCTGAATTGTCACGGCCCGGTTCTCGTGAGAGCCTGATGACGTAACTATTCTTTCTGTTAAGGTTGGGGTTGGGAGCGGCTTGGAAAACCAAGCCGCTCTTTTTTCTTACGGGTCGCGCAAAGCCGGACCGTGCAACGTGACGGCAGCTTCCGTCAACCCCTGAGCGCAGGAAGCGCCCCGGATGTTAGCCAGTCATTTTCAGCGCAGGTTTCGGATTGCCAAATGTCGCCGCACGGCCGAGATTGACCACGCGGTGCTTGAAGCGCGCGGCAACAAGCACGGCTGAGAAACCCATGAAAGTTCCAATCACCTTCTTCGCCCCGGCGGAACGGGAGTCACTGGAAGTAGTTCATCGGCAGGCCGGCAGCTTCAGCCGGGCGCCCGTGGCCCGGACGCTCCTGAATGCGACGCTGAACTACTTGTTCGTGCTGAACTCCCGGCGACAAATTGTGATGGCCAGCGAGAATGTCTTGGAGCTTGTCCCCGACAAGACGATGGACCAGATCATCGGCCTGCGTCCTGGCGAGGCGCTGGGATGCATCCATGCCGGCGAGTGTGAGAGCGGTTGCGGCACGAGCCGGTTTTGCAGCCGATGTGGAGCGGTCCACGTTATCCTGAGCGGACTGAAGGGTTGTCGGGCCATGGAGGAATGTCACCTGACCCGATCAAGGAATGGCAAAGCCGAAACGCTGCATCTCCAAGTGCTGGCCACCCCGTTGGTTCACAACCAGGAACGCTATACGCTCCTGACCGTGGCGAACGTCAGCAACCCAGAGCGGTAGGGACGGCCCGAAGCTCCGCGCCCGTCAGCCGTCTTGAAGCAATTCGACCGCATGAATCTTCAGGGCATTCTGCTCCTGGGCCCAACCGGCTCCGGCAAATCGCCGCTGGGCGATTGGCTGGAACAGGTTTCGTTGTGGGGCCGGCGCTGCCACCATTTCGACTTTGGCGCGAATCTTCGCGCGGTGGTGGCCGGCCAGGGAGCGGGCGTTTTCACAATGGAAGAAGTCCGCTTTCTGCGGCGCGTCCTCGAAGAAGGCGCTTTGCTCGAGGACGAACATTTCCCGCTGGCCACCCGAATTCTCGATGCCTTCGTTGCTCAAAAAGGCGTGCAACCATCGGACCTGCTTGTGCTCGATGGATTGCCCCGCCACCTGCAACAGGCCTGCGCGCTTGACTGGAAGATCACGGTCATCGGCGTGGTTCAACTGGACTGTGATGCCCGAACCGTTGCCGAACGTTTGAAGCGCAACAGCGGCGGAGACCGGGTGCAGCGCCAGGACGATTCGGAAGCATTGGTCGCCCGCAAGCTGGTCATTTACGAGGAGCGGACGCGGCCCCTACTCTACCACTATCGCGAACGCGGCACGAACATTCTCAACGTCAAGGTGGGCAGCGAAACGCAACCAGCGGAGATCGCCGCCCGGATGGAAGACTGGCGGAATCAACGCTGAAGAAGTCTGGCACGCACCAACGGATGCCGTTCGCCAGCCGGCTGCGGTTCCAATCTGAATCAGCTTACTTGCGCACCGACTCGACGTGTTTGCCGCGAATCTGCTTCGCGTTGAAATCCCACAGCAGCCAATCGTCGTCGGGCACGAAGCGGTTGAGCTTGCGGTCCCATTTCTTTGGCAGCCGCGTGTTCAGTTTTTCCACGAACGGCAGCAGCGGACGTTGCGGCGGGAATCGCTTTTCGTGCCGGTCAATGGCGATCTCCGTCCGCCAGCCAAACCGTTTCCGATACGGAGCGAACCCAAAACCGTCGAAGAAATTCTCGCCGCCAACCAGCGGGATGTACCACAGGCTCGGAATACCCCGCGGGTTTTCCTTGATGGGAATCTCAGCCTCCAATCGTTTCAACATTTCGCTGCCGGCCGGGTCATTCTTTAAGCGTTCGCGCAATTCGTGCAGCGTCGGGAACACAATCGGCGGGCTGACAAAGAGCACCGGCTTGTGCTGGAGCGTGGCCATGATGATTTCGTGCGGCGTGCCCACGCTGTAGATGTTCGTCGGGCAATATGAAATCGAAAAGTCGCTGGTATCCACCATCCGCAGGTCAATGTGCAACGTCTCCCAGAACTGCCGCGCGCACCACGACCGCGCCTGCGCACCTTTTTTGCCGCTCGCGTAAGTCCAGCGTTTGCGGATGCGCTCGCCGCTCTTCACGTCCTCGCGGCCATATTCGTGGAGGCCGCGCACGTCGGGTTTGAACCAGGGATCGAACACCGTCACGCCCATCTCCTGGAGAAACTGGCTTACGCGATTGCGCCAGCCGGATTGTTTTTCCACCGCGCGCGACGCCACGAAATCCATCGGCCCGGAGAGATAAACGCGCGCGCCTTCGAGCAACCGATGCTTTTGCGGAGAACGCGGCATCGCCGGCAGGGGTTGGTCGTGACCGTCGGTTCAGTGATGGCAATCGCAACCGTGGCCGCACGAACCTTCCTCGATCTCTTCAGGCGCGGGCACGCGACCCAGTTCAAGCGTCTTGGAGATATGCTTGTGGATGGATTGCTGAACCTCGTGCAGTTCCTGCTGTGCGTCGAGGAAGCCGGTTGCCACGGGATTGGCGAGCAATGCCTCGCGCAGGCGCTCGAACTCGGAAACTTCCTCGCCGGCCAACGGCAGGGAACCCTGTTGTTTTTCCTGCAAAGCCTGGCCTTTGGTCATCAACGATTCATACTGCGTGCGCGATTTATTGTCCGCCATGAACGTGCTGATGCGCTCGCGGATGGAAATCATTTTTGGCGCGGCCACGATGGCCTCACACAATTCGCGCGTTTTTTCGAGGACCGCGTTTCCGTTGGCTTGAGTTATCATAATTTATTCTACCCGAACGCGCGGGCAACGTGCCCCAGCGAAGCGGTGCGAAAATAAACCACACGCCGTGCGCCAAGGCAAACCTTGTTTCGGATAACCTGGTTTCGCACCCGCTCAACTGCGACGGAGGCGGGGCCTCCGACCCCACGCGCCGGCAATTGATTTTGTTTGCGTTGGATTGGGTAGGGCGCGCCACTCCGTGCGCGCCGGCCCTGAAAATTCCAAACGAACGGCGCGCACGGAGTGACGTGCTCAACCAGTGCCAACCCCAAACTCAAACTTCTGGAAAACAGGTGAGTCTGGCCGGTTTTCTTTCCAGATTCTGTGACGTCCGAAAACTCGGATTTGAAATTCCACTTGGGAACTTATGGCAAATTTTGAAGTCAAACCCGCCGGCTCGTGCGCCCATGACCTGCTGGCGCTGGATGAAATCATGCTGCGCCTCGATCCCGGCGAAGGCCGCGTGCGCACGGCGCCGAATTCAAGGTCTGGGAAGGCGGCGACGAATACAACGTCGCACGTAAAGGTGAATGGGTCATGAAGGGGGATTGACACCTTTGCCTTTATTGACCCCTCTATGCGGAAACAATCACACGCGGGGTCCTGGTGAATCGGAGGACGAGCCAAAGCCGGCCGGGCGCAGAAGACCACCAAGAATATGTTCGACGACAAAGTGAAACTCGGCATCCTGCCGGCGAAGTTATGACTCAAACCGAACTCACCAACGGACCAACGAAGAAGCTATGATCAAAGACATCCAGACCAAACTCGTCCTGGCGAGCCTGCTGCTGGCGGCGCTCGTTCCATCGCTCACCACCGGCGCGGAATCACCCGATCCCTACGCCAACGAAACCCCCGCGCAACGCGACGCCCGCATGAAGTGGTTTCGCGAGGCGCGGTTTGGGATGTTCATCCACTGGGGCGTGTATTCGGTTCCGGCGGGGACTTACAACGGCAAGCAGATTTCCGGCATCGGCGAGTGGATCATGCACGACGGCAAGATCCCCATGGCCGAATACCAGGGTTACGCACAGGAATACAACCCCACGAAATACAATGCCGATGAGTGGGTGCGGCTGGCGAAGGAAGCCGGCATGAAATACATCGTCATCACCGCCAAGCATCATGACGGCTTCGCGAATTTTGATTCCAAGGTCAATGACTGGAACATCGTTCGCGGCACACCCTACGGCAAAGACGTGCTGAAGCCACTCGCTGCCGCATGCCGCAAACACGGCGTGAAACTCGGCTTCTATTATTCGCAAGCGCAGGACTGGAATAACGGCGGCGCGGCGGCGGGTGGTAAATGGGACAAGGCGCAACAACACAGCATGGACGATTACATCGACAAGGTCGCCGTGCCGCAAGTGAAGGAACTGCTGTCGAACTACGGCGAGTTTCCCGTCGTGTTATGGTGGGACACACCCACGGACATGAATCAGGAGCGCGCGGAGAAACTGCTCCCGCTACTCAAGCTCAAGCCCGGCATCATCCATAACAACCGGCTCGGCGGCGGCTACCGGGGCGACACCGAAACGCCTGAGCAGTTCATCCCCGCGACCGGTTTTCCCGGTCGCGATTGGGAAACGTGCATGACCATGAACGACACGTGGGGGTTCAAGAGCTATGACCATAACTGGAAGTCCACCGAAACGATCATCCGCAACCTCTTGGATATCGCCAGCAAGGGTGGCAATTATCTGCTCAACGTCGGCCCGACGCGTGAGGGCCTGATTCCCGATCCGAGCATCGAACGCCTCAAAGCCGTCGGCGCGTGGATGAAGGTAAACGGCGAGGCGATTTACGCAACGACGGCGACGCCGTTCAAGCGCCTGCCGTGGGGACGTTGCACCCAAAAGGTCTCCGGTGGCGAAACAACGCTTTACCTGCACGTCTTCAACTGGCCTGCGGACGGAAACCTCGTCGTGCCAGGCCTGAAGAACTCCGTGAAGTCCGCGCGACTGCTGGCGGGCGGAAGGAAGTTGAAATTCCGCAACACGGCCGATGGAGTGGTCGTGGAGGTTCCCGCGACCGCGCCGGACAAGATCTCTTCGACAGTGGTTCTGAGAATTAAAGGCACGCCGGAGGTCGGCATGTCCCCCATCGTCCAGGAATCCGACGGCTCGGTGCGGTTGATGGCGAACGAGGCCAACCTCCACGGCGGTCTGCAATACGAATCCGGGGCAGGCAAGGACAACATCGGCTATTGGATCAACCCGGAAGACTCCGCGAGCTGGACTTTCAGAGTGGATCGCCCGGGCAAGTTCAAGGTGTCCGCAGAGATCGCGGCGCAAGCCGCAGGGAAATTTGAGGTGCTCGCCAGCGGACAGAAGGTTCAAGGCACAGCACCGGCCACAAAAGATTACACCAAATTCAAACGCACCAATTTAACGGGCACGCTGCTTCTTGCCGCTGGCAGCGTGACGCTGACGGTGAAGCCCGTTGCGGAAGGCTGGCAACCAATGAACTTAAGGTCGCTGAAACTGGAACCGACGTCCCCTTAAGCGCCGCCGTATTACTGATAAGAATCTGCTTTTTCGGCCCGCGCATACTGAGCGCGGCGCGGGTGATTCCCGATTCGAGTTCACGGTTTGGTGGGTGGGGCGGTTTTCTGTCCGTTGCGGATCATTTCGCCGACCTGGCGCAGCGTCTTCACGTCAATGTCCCGGAGCTTCCCCGCGTAATCCGGGCCGACATCAAGCGCAAAGAGGTTGCCGTGTTTTACCGCGCCGAGATAATCCGCATAAAGCTTCTCCGCTGGTAGGCAGAGTTGGTCGTGCTCCGGCAGCGAATAGAACCAGTTCGCGCCGCCTTTGTGCTTCGGTAGGATCGGGTAGGTGAACTCCGCGAGCCGGTAGCTCTGGCTCGGCGCGTCTTTCATGTGCGGCCCGGCAGCGGCGTGATCGTTGAGCGGCCCGGGCCGGCCCATCTCGCCGAGCCGGATGTCCGCGCCCGTCTGGTCGCCGTGATTGAAGCCGATGAAGCAGTCCGGCTGGAGCGATTTGCAGAATGCGAGGGTCTCCGCGTGGCTGAGGCCGCCGTCACCGATGGCGTGATCGAACCAGATGTATTCGATCGGGCCGTATTGGGTGAGCAGTTCCTTGAGTTGCGCTTTTTTAAGCTCCGCGTTTGAGCCGCCCTGGTTGCGCTTCTTCGGCGCGGGAGTGGCCGGATCTTCAAGCCCGCCCGGTTGACGCCACTCGCCCTCGGAAAAATAGAGCGCGATTTTGAGGCCGTGCTTCTCGCAGGATTTTTTCAAGTCGGCCAGCACGTCGCGGCCCAGCGGACTCTTCGTCACCTTGCGATCCGTCGTCTGGGTATCCCAGAGACAGAAGCCGTCGTGGTGTTTGGTGAGAAACAGGATGTAGCCCATGCCGGCTTCCTTGGCGGTCTTGACCCACTGGTCGGTGTCGCAGCCGGTCGGCTTGAAGAAGCTCACGTCCTTGACGCCGGGCGTCCACTCCTTGCCGGAGAACGTGCTGAAGCTCCAGCAGATGAACATGCCCCATTGCAAATCCTGCAACTGCTTCACGCGGGCCGCGCTCACCATAGGAACATTTTTGGGACTAGACTGGGCTGGCTTAATCTCGGGCAAAGTGATTGCGGGAATGTTCATCGCCGAGCCGTCCAGTTCCAATTTGATGACCATGGCCAGCGGACCGCGTTTCGCCGGCAGATGCAGGATGAATTTTCCGGCGTTGGTTTCGGTTTTGATTTCGCCGCCCCCAAGGACGGAAGCGGATTTGATGTTGCGCGGCAGTGCGGGCAGTTCCAGCGTGTCGCCGTCTGCCTTCAAGACATGAACATAAACCACGTCGCTCTTGCGCGTGCTGGTGAGCTGTTCCGTCGGTTTCCACGGGCCGCCGCGCGTGCCGTAAATGCTCTCGCCATTCACACCCATCCACGCGCCGACCTTTTGGAGGACTTCCACCTGACGCGGCTCGATGCGGCCATCAGGCATCGGGCCGACGTTCAGAAGCAGGTTGCCATCGCCGCCGACGGTGCGGGCGAGAATGCGGACGACTTCGGCAGCCGATTTGATTTTGTCGTTCGGCTTCCAGGACCATTGCGTACCGAGCGTCATACAGGTTTCCCACGGGCGCTGGTCGTCGTAACCACCGATTTGCTGCTCGGGCGTGTAGTAATCGGCATGGGGATGGAGCATGAGCCGATTGCCCTGGTTGACGCCCAAGTCGAGCCGGTTATTAATGACGATTTGCGGCTGCAATTTTTTCACCAGCGCATAGGTATTGGTCTGGTCATAGACGGCTTCGCGGTCATCGTGGTCGAACCACAGCAGATCAACCTTGCCGTAGTGGCCCAGCAATTCGCGCAGTTGCCCCTGCATCCGCGTAATGAACGCGCCGTTCCGCTCCGTGCGAAAATCCGGGTCGCGCCAGTCCATCGGCGAAAAATACCAGCCGAGCTTCAACCCATCGGCCCGCACCGCCCGCGCCAATTCCGCGCACAGGTCGCGCTGGAACGGCGTGGCGGTGATATTGTAGGCGTCCACCTTGGAGTCCCACAACAGGAAGCCGTCGCAATGTTTTGCCGTGAGCACGACATATTTCATTCCCGCAGCCTTGGCGATCCCGGTCCAGTCGGCGGCATTGAAATTAGTCGGGTTGAATTCCTTGTAAAGGTTGTCGTAAACCGCAACCGGCGTCGGGCCTTTGTTCGGGCAGTTGGTGTTCGAATTCGCCCGCGACCAACTGATCTCCTTGCCGGTCAGTGCGACCGGGCCGTAGTGGATGAACATTCCGAACCGCCCCTCGCGCCACCACGCCATGCGGGCGTCGCGTTGCGCGGAAGTTTCAGCCGGAGCCGCAAAATTTTGCAGGCAGGAAGCCGCCATCAAGGCCAAACAGAATAACGTTTTTTTCATGGAAACAATTCGGATTGATTCACGTTTTTAGAACCATTATTTACTCACCAGCTTCAGATTCAATTAGCGCAGGCGGAATAATTCCTCACCGGCAATTGCTTTCGCCGCCACCCGGAACTCATAGCGGCCCGGCGGCAACTTCACGCGGCCCAGCGTTTCCCGCACTTGGATGCCAGCCTTGACCGACCTGGCGAAGGTTTGCCTGCCTGCGGTTACGGTGTAAATCCCCGCTGCTTCGGAGCTGCCACGCTGGAGTTCTTTTCCGGCGGCACCTTCGAACACGCGATGGCGCTTCAAATACGTCAGCGCGTCATAAACCAGCGTCGCCTCAAAGGTGGCCACCTCGTTCAACCGCACGAGCCATACGACGGCGTCATTCGTCTGCTTCCAGTTGCTGACCCGCGCAGCTCCGGTTTTGCCGGCACCGAACTGTAATTTCCCCTCCAGCTTTGCATCAAAGCTGCGGAGCGTGTCCGTCCCAACCGCCGGCGAAAGCAGCCGGGCTGGATCTGCCTGCGACTCACCCGCGCAATCGAGCACAATCACGGAATCGTTTTCGTCCGACGCCACCAGCGGCAATCCCTCGATGCTCACATCGAGCCGGTTTAAGCGAACAACTTTCAATTTTTGGCCGGTCTTGCTGGCCTTATCCGCCAACAGCCAAACCCCCTTCACCTCGGTCTTCAATCCGCCCACGACGAGCTTCCCGTCCTGCGGCCACACAAAAAATGAAGCTAGCCACTTATAACGCAAAGATAGCCCGGGCCGGGGCCGGGGCAAGCGAAAAAGAATCTGCTGGAAACGCGCGAATCTGCTCAGAACCCCATGCCCGTCGTGCCTTTAATCAATCGTTGCGGAATCGCTGCGAAACTTCAACCCAACCGCAATACCAGCAGATCAAGCTGACGATGGATGTCCACGCGGATTTGACCCCCTTTACAAGCACTGCCCGGAAGTGCTCATTCACAACACGGCGCGGGTGCTGGATCCATCCTCTCGCTCTAACTGTTTGTGAAAAGCAACTTCCGGATTGTGGCCGTGGGATTGGAGCGCTGAACTCCGGTTCAGCGCGAGGTGAGCAGGATCGTGGTATTTGAGCAAAGCGCCGATCGGGAGATCGTTGTTCCCATCCAAGAAATGAAGGAGATGGTACGCGAGGCGGGGGTCGAACCCACAACCTTCGGCTCCGGAGGCCGACGCTCTATCCAATTGAGCTACTCGCGCACTACCGCCGCAGCTTACGGGCGCAGACGAATTTCCTCAAATGCTTTTTGTGGGGCTTTTTGTGGGGCGTGTCACCCCAAGATTACCCGCTCAAAATTGATAGGTGACTTGGAGGAAAGCCAAACAACAAACGAAATGGGCTATTGACTTCATCTGCTCGTCTGGTACTTTTTCCGCCCTTTGAACGGGAAAGAAATGAAAACGTTTTTGCCTAAAGTGAATTTGGACCAGCGCAAATGGCACGTTGTGGATGCCGATGGCGCCGTGCTCGGCCGCCTGGCCGTGCAGGTTGCCGACATTCTGCGCGGGAAGAACAAACCGGTTTACACCCCCCACCTTGACGAGAAGGAAACCGACAAGCAGTTCATGACCTATTCCGGCTGGAAAGGCGGCGAGAAATACCGGACCGTGGCCGAAATCCGCGCACGGCATCCGGAGAAACTCATCCACCACGCCGTCAAGGGCATGGTGCCCAAGAACCGGCTCGGCCAGCAATTGCTGACCAAACTGAAAGTTGTCAAAGGCCCGAACCATCCGCACGCGGCGCAAATGCCCGCCGCACTCAAAGCCGCGGCCTGAATGTTTTGACGCTTTAACCTTTTAACGACTCTTTTCCACCATGGCCGAAATCAAAGCTACCGAACCTAAAGCCCCCGAATATCTGGGCACCGGCCGTCGCAAGACCGCCATTGCCCGCGTGCGTCTGGCCACTGGCACCGGCAAGATCACCGTGAACGGCCGGGCGTTTGAAACCTATTTTCCCGTGGATACCTTGCGCGGCACGGCGACCCAGCCGCTGACCGTCACCGGCACCGAGGGCAAACTGGACGTTCGCGTCAACGTCACCGGCGGCGGGCCGAATGGCCAGGCCGGCGCGGTGCGGCACGGCATCGCCCGCGCGCTGTTGCGGTTCGACGCGAATCTCCGCCCCGCGCTCAAGGCTGAGGGTCTGCTGACCCGCGACCCGCGCATGCGCGAACGCAAGAAATACGGCCAGCCGGGCGCGCGCAAACGCTTCCAATACTCGAAACGTTAATAGCGCTGGAAATTTCCAAGCCCCGCTGGTTTACTCCGGCGGGGTTTTTTGTTGGTGTCCAAGCTTTAGCTTGGCCGGGAAACACGCCAGCGCGTGAACTCCAGCGGCAATGTTGCGCGGCCCGTCGCCGCGCCAGGTGAAAGGTCTGATGAAAACGAAAAAAGTCGCCATCGTCGGCGCGTCCGGTTACTCGGGCGAGGAACTCGTGCGGTTGCTGCTCTCGCATCCGCACGTCGAACTCGCCGTCGTGACCTCGCGCCAATACGCCGGGCAAACGCTCGCCCGGATTTTCCCCCGGTTTGCGAACCATCCCAAATCCAAGACGATCCGCTTCACCGAGCCGAACGCGGAACAACTGGCCAAACAGGCCGGGGTTGTGTTCCTCGCGTTGCCCCACGGCGTCGCCGCCGAATACGCCGCTCCCTTGATTCAACATGGCAACGTGGTCATTGACCTGAGCGCGGATTTCCGCGTCAAGAACGCCGCGGTTTACAAGGAATTCTACGGGCACGACCATCCCGCGCCGGACTTGTTGAGCCAGGCGGTTTACGGCCTGCCCGAAATTTACCGCGAACAAATCAAAAAGACCTCGCTTGTCGCCTCGCCGGGCTGCTACCCGACCAGCATCCTGCTGCCGGTGATTCCGCTGCTGAAGGCGAAACTCATCAATCCGAGGAGCATCATCGCCGACTCGTTGAGCGGCGTGAGCGGCGCGGGTCGCAAGGCCGAGCTGGATTATCTGTTCGTCGAGTGCAACGAAAGCGTCCGGCCCTACGGCGTGCCGAAACATCGCCACCTCTCGGAGATTGAACAGGAAATTTCATTCGCTGCCGGGACAGCGGTGACGATTCAATTCACCCCGCATCTGATTCCGGTGAACCGCGGTATTTTGACGACGCTCTACCTCGCGCCAACGGAACATTTCAACGACGCGGCGGGTGCGGCCTCGCTCGGCGAAAGAGTCGCAGCCTGCTACCACGCCGCCTACCCCGACTCCGAGTCGGCGTTCGTGCGCCTGCTCGAAGGCAAGGCGTTGCCGGACACCAAGAATGTCGTCGGCACGAACGTCATCGAAATCGCCTGGCGCTTGGACGCGCGCACGGGCCGGCTCATCGTCATGAGCGCCGAGGACAATTTGATCAAAGGCGCGAGCGGTCAGGCCGTCCAAAGCATGAACATTCTGTGCGGCTTCCCGGAAACCGCCGGGTTGGTCTGATCGTGCCCGCCAACACCACCAAATGGAACGCGGCCGATTACGCCGCAAACTCCGCCGTCCAACAAGTGTGGGCGCGTGAACTCATCGCCAAGGTCAAGCTGCGTGGCGACGAGCACATCCTCGACGTTGGCTGCGGCGACGGCAAAGTCACCGCGGAAATGGCCCAGGCCGTTCCGCGCGGTTCAGTCACCGGCGTGGATGCGTCGCGACAGATGATCGCCTTCGCGAAGCGAGCTTTTCCTGCGACGAAACATCCAAGCCTCTGTTTCCAAGTCATGGATGCCCGACGACTTCAATCGCTGGTAGGGCGCGTCACTCCGTGCGCGCCGGCTTATCGTGGGAAAGCCAACGGCGCGCACGGAGTGACGCGCCCTACCTCACTGTCCCGGCAATTTGATGTCGTCTTCTCCAACGCGGCCTTGCATTGGGTGGACGACCATCAGGCGATTCTGCGCGGCGCGGCGGCGGTTCTGAAACCCGGTGGGCGACTCATCATCTCCTGCGGCGGCAAGGGCAACGCGCAGGACGTTTTCGTCGCCCTGCGTCCGGAGATGCGGCTGGCGCGCTGGCGGAAATTTTTTGGTAAGATGCCGAAGCCCTACTTTTTCCACGCGCCGGAGGACTACAAGAAATGGCTGCCGCGCTTTGGATTCAAATCCTGCCGGGTCGAACTTGCACCGAAAGACGTGACCTACAACAGCACCATGGGTTTTGCTGCGTGGCTCCGCACGACGTGGCTGCCCTACACGCAACGCGTGCCGGAAGCTTTGCGCGAAGAATTCATTGCCGCCATCGCTGCCCGTTACGTCGCAAAACACCCGCCGGACGAATCCGGGAATATCCACGTTCGGATGGTGCGGTTGGAAATTGACGCGGTTAAGATTTGAAAACTTCCCGCCGCGCCCGCAAATTCACGCCGCAAAATGAGCACTAAATCGTTCAAAGAAATTCACGGCTCGATCACCGCGCCACAAGGCTTTCTCGCCAGCGGCGTGTTCTGCGATATCAAACGTCTCGGCACCGGCAAAGGCTCGAACAAAGGCCCGAAACGCGACCTCGCGCTCATCGTGTCCAAAGTGCCGGCGACCGTCGCCGGCATGTTCACGACCAATCAGGTCTGCGCCGCTCCCGTCAAAATCTGTGTTGAAAGGGTCAAAGGTGGCCGCGCGCATGTCCTCGTCGTGAATTCTGGCAATGCCAACGCCTGCACCGGCAGGCAAGGCCTAAAGGACGCGCGGGAGATGGTGCGCTTCACTGAACAGGCACTCAATTTGCCAGCCGGTTCTGCGCTCGTCGGTTCGACGGGCCGCATTGGGGTCACCATGCCGATGGACAATATCCGCGCCGGAATCATCGAAGCCGCCACGCTGCTTGGCACAAGCGCCGGCCACGCGGCGAATGCTGCGGAAGCCATCATGACCAGTGACACGCGGCCCAAGCAGATCGCGGTTGAGTTCAAACAGGATGGCAAGACCGTTCGCATCGGCGGCATCTGCAAAGGCGCGGGGATGATTCAGCCGGGAATGTCGGCGACCGGCAAACGCCCAGCCGCGCTGCCGCTTCACGCGACTATGCTTTGCTTCATCACGACGGACGCGCTCATTTCACCACTTGCGCTTCGTCAATGTCTTCAAGACGCCGTCGCCCAAAGTTTCAACCGCATCACCGTGGACGGCGACATGAGCACCAACGACACGGTGCTGGTGCTGGCGAATGGCGAAGCAGGAAATCCAACGCTCGTAGCAGCCGACGTCAGTCGGCTCACTTTTAGAAACGG
Source organism: Verrucomicrobiota bacterium (assembly GCA_025457745.1). GTDB lineage: Bacteria > Verrucomicrobiota > Verrucomicrobiia > Limisphaerales > JADLHS01 > JALOTT01. The sequence goes on along the minus strand of JALOTT010000013.1, from coordinate 1,994 downwards.
AAACAAAATTCGAGCCGGCTCACGTCGGCCGCTACGGGACGTGGCGACATTCCAATCCGCGCTCAACCATGTGTGCTTGGAACTTGCGAAGATGATCGTGCGCGATGGCGAGGGCGTTCACCGCGTCGTGACCGTGCGCGTGTGCGGCGCGAAGACGGTTCAGGACGCCGATGCCGCCGCGCGCGCGGTGGCCAACAGCCCGCTCGTGAAGACAAGCTGGCACGGCGGCGACCCGAATTGGGGGCGTATGGAGCTTGAAACGCGGCCAACCGACGAAGGCGACGTTCAAGCAACTCTGCCTCGCCGTCGCGCCGAAGGAATTTGAACTGCATATCAACCTGAATCTCGGCCCGGCCAGCGCCGTGATGTATGCCGCAGACTTGACGGAAGAATACGTGGACTACAACAAAGGCGACGTAACCGACCCGACGACACTTGGCGGTTGACATTTTCCGTTCGTGATACAAATGTATCACCATGAAAACGGCGACCATCCGCGACCTCCGCAACGACTTTGCCCGCCTCACCAAGTGGCTGGACAAGGGCGAGACCATTGAAATCATCAAGCGCGGCAAGCATGTGGCCGACCTCGTGCCCAAGAGCGGCGGCAAGCGCAAGAGCCTGCTCGGTTGCACCCCCAGCCCGCATCCCATTCCGGCAGACATTGACGACCCGGTGGATGTCCAATGGGAGGCGCTGAAGTGAGGTATCTGCTCGACAGCAGCGTGTGGCTGATGAGCGCTCTGCGCGAGCAGGTTTTGCCAGATGAGATTCGAGAAATCGTTGGCGACACCGACGAGACACTGGGGTTGAGCATTTTTAGTCTTTGGGAAGTTTCCAAGAAGCATCAACAGGGAAAACTTCCACTGCCGATGGATTTGCCGGCGTGGCTCAAGGCCGCGGTGCCCCCGCACGTCCACGTTTTGCCGCTCACCGCCGACATCATCGTCGAATCCATCCGGCTGCCGGAATTTCCAGTCAACGACCCCGCCGACCAGCTCATCGTGGCCACCGCGCGCGTCCACAAACTCACGCTGCTGACCACCGACACCAAACTCAAAGGCTACCGCCACGCGCGCATCCACTACTTCACGCCGGTTGTGGAAAAAAGGAAACGATGAACCGCGCGCCGAAGGAATTTGAATTGCGCATCAACCCGAATCTCGGCCAGGCCGGCGCCGTGATGTATGCCGCGGACTTGACGGAAGAATACGCGGACTACAACAAAGGTGATGTGAGCGATCCAACGACGCTGGGAGGTTGAACTATGTCTGCGGCGACCGCCAAGATCGCCCCTTTCCCTCTGCGTTCATCCGGGTTCATTTGCGGTTGAAAGCTCTTCAGGCCGGCCATCCGGCCTGGTTGCCCGGCGCATTACGCCGTTGCCGGCATCCCGATGTCCGAACTCAGTTTCTTCGCCGCGTCGGCATCCGCCCAGTTCACCAGGGCCATGAAGTTGACCAGCGTGGGGCTGTGCGCGTTGACGTGGAACATGTTCTTCAGGCTGTTGACGACTTTCTTGTACGTGGCCGCGTATTTCTCGTGCGTCAGCCGGGTCACATACGATTCCATCACCGCGCGCGCCACCGAATCGGTGCTGCCGTCGGCCAGATAGGGCAACTGGCAAAACGTCCGGATGAACGTCATCACGTCCGCCTCGCAGAGCGTGAGCCAGCTTTGCTTGACTTCGTCGGGGTCATACCGGGCGTGCAGCCGGTTGCGAATCGCGGCGGCGATGACGGCGGGTTCGCGGCGGCGCGTGATGAGTTCCTTGACTTCGTCCCACGCCTGCTCACGCTCCATTTCAACGGGCAGGGCAGCCGCCACTTTCACCGTTTCCTCAAGGCCGGTCAAACCCAGTTCCGCGCCGAGGGCCTTGACCAGGGTTTCAGTGGCCGGCTTGCGCAGCCGGTCGGAAGCTTTGAGGGTCAGCGCGACTAGGCGCTGCATTTCCACGGGAATCAGCCGCAACACGGCGGTCAAGCTTTGGGCCG
>JALOTT010000231.1 GCA_025457745.1 Verrucomicrobiota bacterium | reverse complement strand
TTTTCTCCAATCTGCCAAAATCCAACCCCGCTCTCTAACCTGTCCGGTTTTGCTAACTACAACACCCCCTTTTTGTCCGGTTTTGAAAACTACACGGCAATCTGTCACTTTCATCTTGCCTTTTCGCGCAGGCCGGGTATTCTGCCTCCATCTGGATTCGACGTTTGTGAGTTGCGGTGGTAAGGGATTCGCGCTGAACCCGGAGAGAAGCCCGAGATACGTCTAAGCTTATGAAAATCTTGTTGCAGCACGTGCGCACGCAGCTTTACGTACGAAGCCTCGGCAACTGGACCGCCAACCCGCTTGAGGCCTACGACTTTCAACACTCCCAACGCGCGATTGATTTTGCCCGCGACCACGGCCTGACCGCCGTTCAGATCGCCGTCAAATTCGTTGACGCCCAGTTCGACGAGGTGTTTCCCCTTCCGGCCGCGACGACCGCGGTGCCGCAACCGGCCCGCGTATAGAACGGTTGGCAGGATAAACTTCTGGAAACAAAGCCCGCTGCCAGTTAGTTGATCGTGGGAAGCGCTGGACGCTACTCAATTCCCTGTGGCGATATAAACTTGGCGCCGCGCGGCCGGCACGCCGCGATCCGAGTTCATCACTGAACCGCGTAGCGTCAATAAAGCAAATTCCTGCTATGAGAAGCGTCAACTTGTTTCTTTAATTTTGTTTAACTGCAGGACCAAATAGAAAACCGTTCGTGCCCAGCACGAGCATAACCAAAGCAGCACATAGGAGGGGTCGCTCCTTACTTGTGACACAAGTTCAGGTCGGGTTGGTTGAGCCTCGTCCTGGAAAATCAGCTCCCGCCGATCCCCACGACCTGCTCGCGATTCATCGGAGTTCATGACGTGGCAGATCGCGCCGTGAGAATGGATGCGCGGTATTGGCGCGGCCTGGCAAACTCATTGCCGCCGCGCCGGAGTTGTGTCAACGGTAAGTAGCAATCCCATTACGGCACGGTCAGCGTTTGGAGAATGACCTTTTGCACATCGCTCCAGCTTTTCTTCGTCGAATCCGCAATGCCCGCAGCCATGCCGCTCGTGTAGGCAGCGGAGGCGGACGTTCCCTGAACGTAATAAGACTGACCGTTGAAGCAGAACACATCTGAATCCGGCGCGGCCACGTCCACGAAGCTGCCCCGGTTCGCGTAGGGTGCAATCTGCCCGCGTTCGGCGGCGGTCACTGCGACAACGCCCGGATACGCCGCCGGGTAGAATGGCGTCGTCACCGGTTCATTGCCGGCCGCGGCGTAAATCGGGATGCCACGGTCCAGAACGCTTTGAACCAGGCTTTGCAGAAACGCACTGTCGCCCTGTCCCCCCAGGCTGAGGTTGATGACGGTGGCGCCGTTGTTAACCGCCGCCACGATACCGTTGGCCACGTCGTAGGTGCTGGTGGTCATGTTCGGGCCGTAAACGTCCACGGGCAGGATTTGCACAGAGGTGCTGCCTTTGGTGGCGGCTTGCAGACTGCGCAACATCATGTTGGCCATTCCCGTGGCGTGCGTGGGAACGTTCGCGGTAGATTGCACTTCGCCGGCAACGGAAATGGGTTTGCGCACAAACTTGTTTAGTTCACCGCACAACGCCTGAATCTCCGTATCCACCAGTCCGATGACGATCTCGCCCGTGTCCGCGGGTGGATTGAGTTTCAATTGCAACGGCGCAGCGGCCGCAGACGTAGATGCACTCGGGCGCATGGGCCGGTCCAGGGAATAATTGTAGTCCACGGCCGTAACATCGTCGTCCAGCGCAAGCAACTCGCGCGCGGCATCGGCGGCTTCGGCGTCGGCAAACTGGAGCCGGCACACGTTCAATTTCTCGATGCACCCGATGACTTTCGCGCCGAGCTTGCGCGCCAGTGCGTTGATGTCTGCGCCCGGCTTGAGCTGCACGATCAACTCGTTGGGGATGCGTTTGGAGCCGGGCGCTTCCCGAAACGCCCGCACCTGCCGGGTGGCCTTCTTCAACTCCGTGCGAAAGACGTAGAGTCGCGGGCTGGAATTGGTCTGTGGGACGAGGGTGAAATTCAAATCACCGAGCAACAACCTCAGGGCCTCGCCGGACGGAAGGTTCTTGAACTTCGACGAAGCTGTGTGCGTTGTGCCCGGTTCGACAAACACCTGCCAGCCCGTCTCCGTGGCGATGCGTTCGAGCAATGTCGCCAGCCCCAGCGTGCGCACGTCGGCTTCCACGCGGTCCTTGGCTTTGTTCCAAACCAGCGTGTTGTTGACGTTGGGCGCGGCGGCGTTGAGCGCGCCACTCAAAAGGGCCGCGAGCAGAACCAAACCGGGTCGCCGCAGATGGGGCATGTTCATCAATTGACGGTTTAGACTCATTAAAGATTAAAACGTTGAAAGATAATAAAGTTTCCCATAATCGCTCAGGGCGCCGTGCGAACGCGATAAAGCCGCTGGGGCGATGAATTATTCGTTTCCGACCATTGGCCCGGCGAGTTTGTCGGAGTAACAGCGTCGCGCAACACAAAAGCGTGGGTGGCGTTGGTCGCGCTGAGGATTTCATAACGGCGACCCGCCGTGGCCGGCCACGAAACCGTCGGCGTGCCACCTGCAATACCCAGCGTGAAGGGCGGTTCATCACCGATGAGACGAATCCATTTCGTCTCCGTGCGGTATTGTTTGCCGTCGTTGCGCGTCACAAGCGCGTAAAAAGGATGGAGGCCGAGGCCGAGATTGGTGGCCGCGAGCGAGAACGTGGCCGATGGCTGATTACTCACCACGCCCCACGAGCCGCCGGTGCTGAACAGTTCGATGCTTGTGATGTTGTTGGTGTTGGCCGCGACGAGGAATTGCATCGTCGCTTCGAGTCCCGTGTTCGTGTCGCACAACAGGCAGGTGAACGTGGCGCCGAGTGGCGTGTTCTGGATGCGAACGGTTTGCGAGACGCGTTTTTGCGTGCGGACGTGGCTGCCTTCGTAGGCGACGGCGGTGAGTTCGTGCCAGCCATCCGGGTGCGTCGTCGTATTGAAGGGGAATGACAGGAAAAGGTTCGTGACGCCAGCGGTGATGTAGATGTGATTACGCGGCTGAAGGTCGGCCAGGTTTCCGTCGAGTACCTGTTGCGTCGCGGGACTGATACTGAACGTGCCGGAAACAAGCACCGCCAACTGCGCTGCTGCCATCCCGACGGCGCGAGCGCGCAGGTTGAATTCGACTAGAGTCCCGCTGCTGTCAGTAACCATGTCCTCGGCTGCCAGACCGTCAGGGCCCTGCAGAGCCGAATCGGCATTGATGGCATCAAGGAAGCTTTGAACAAAGGCTTGCAAGGTAATCGTCGGCGAACTGTTGGTGACGCCCACCGGTACCACCGCACCGTTGGTCTTGGTCACTTGAAGATGAAGGTAATCGCCAAGAACCATCGTGCCGCCGATCGAAACCTGGCGAATCCCACATGCGATCGTGTCGAGGGAACTCGTCCTGCTCGCGCCGATGAAGGTGGTAAGTGCGGTCGCAGTGCTGATGTAATTGCTGACAGAAATGAAGGTTTCGGAGCCGCTGCGGTTGGCATCCGTGGAGCGGAGTTCGATGCGGTCGCCATGCAGGAACGGAGAAACCTTTGTGGTGTTTTTGTTGGCGGGGCTATCCAGAACGTTAACCAAACCGGAGGCAACCGTGCCGACCGTGGCATTAAGCGGCACGGTATAGCTGATGTTCGTTTTGCCAGGCAAAGTGACGTAAAGAACATTGAACCGGGCTGGCGGAATATTTGTGAGCGTCTGAAAAATGGTTCCGTCCAGAAACAAATCCACTTGCTGGACCGGTTGACCGGGATTCGCGGCGGTGAAATGAAGCGACAGATTTGTCGTGCCGCTGAGCAACGCATCAGGCGGCAGGTTGCTCCACGCGCCGCTGCAGGGCAGCGCAAACGGCGCGGCCAACGGCTCGCCCACCAGCAAACCCTGATAGGGATTGGTAACGGACATGTAGTAACACTCGGCAAGACTGAATCCCCGCGACTGGTAGAAGTAGTTCTTCGCGTCGGGAAACTTCGCCAGGTAGTTGCAGGGTTCGACCACCGTGCCGTAACTGCCGGAGGCGCCGGCGCCAAGAAAAGCGAGAAGCTTGGTGTGGGTATTACCCGGATCAAAAAGTCCGCCCCCGTAGGAAGTCAGACTGTCCGCCATCGCCCCGGGCACGAATGTGTTGGTCGAAATGCTGAACTGGTAGAGCCCGTTTTGGTATCCGAGCGCGTTGGTCAGGCCAAGCGGCGAATCGGAATTGGTGCGCTGCACGAAGTAGTTTCCGCGGAGACGGGTGTCGAAGACCGCGTGGTCAAATACTGGATATCGGACATTGCGGTTCACATCGGTGCTCTTGGCGAGCCAGACCGTCTGGGTTGAGAAGTTTCCGTCGCTGGCAACGCCCTGATCAACCACCCGCTTCGCCGCCGCGAGGCTGCTGCTGGTCAGCATCATCACCAACCAAGCATTGCTGGTCGCGCTGACGGGCGGCGTCTGCCGGAAAATGCCCTCGCTACCGGCATACAAGCTGGTGGACCCGAGGGCCAGAGGACAGGTGTTGAGGTCGCGCGAATCCGGCTTGAACCCGTAGAACAAGGTGGAGGTTGTACTGTTCGCGCCGTTGGTCGTCGTGGTTACGCGGTACGGAATGTCCATCGAGAGCAGGATATACTCCACCTGGTTCGTGAGCTGGCGGCTGGCCAGCATCGCGTTGAGCGGACCGCGAAGCACCGTGTCGAGATTGGTCCGTGTCCAATCGGTGTTACCCCCCGTCCAGTTGACGCGGAGAACATTTTGCGGCGGCACGCCGCGCTGCTCGCAGTAGTAATTACCAAGCTGAAGCGAATTGGTGCTGTTCTGATTGACAACGACGACGACGTTCAAGCCGCTACCGCCAGCGAAAAGGCTCGCGTAGGAAAAAATTGAAAAAATAATGGCGGTGGCGCAACGCATCGCGGTGTTCACACGCCCATCATCGCCTGAAAGCACGCGGGAGTAAAGCGACCAAAAGGAGCGCGGACAGCCTTGTTTGCTCGCGCTTAGACATTGAGGCCCGAAACTAGCCGACACAGCTGCCCGCGCTCCGTTCACGCCTTCTTCAACACCGCCTTCACCCACGCCTGATGGTCGAGATACCACCGAATCGTCTCGCGGATGCCGTCCTCAAACTTGTGCGCGGGCGTCCAGCCGAGTTCGCGTTGAATTTTTGAGGCGTCAATCGCATAGCGGCGGTCGTGGCCCAGACGATCTTTCACGTAGGTAATCAGTTTGCGCGAATCGCCACCGAGTTGCGGTGCAAATTCGTCCACCGTGTCGCAAATCAACTGCACGATGTGAATGTTGGCCCATTCGTTGTGCCCGCCGATGTTGTAAGTCTCGCCGGTCGTGCCCTTCGTCAACACAAGCCAGAGCGCCGCCGCGTGGTCGCGCACGTAAAGCCAGTCGCGCACGTTCATGCCGTCGCCATACACAGGAATGGATTTCCGCGCGAGCACGCTCTGAATCACGACCGGGATGAGCTTCTCGGGAAACTGAAACGGGCCGTAGTTGTTCGAGCAATTCGTGATAACGGTGTTCAAGCCGTACGTGTGATGATACGCGCGCACGAGCATGTCGCTGGACGCTTTGCTCGCGGAATACGGCGAGTTCGGCGCGCAGGGCGTCGTTTCGGTAAAGAGGCCGGTCGCGCCCAGCGAGCCGTAGACCTCATCGGTTGAAACGTGGTGAAAGCGTTTGCTGTTGAGATCGCTTCCCCAAAAGGCGCGGCAAGCTTCGAGTAGGTTGAAGGTGCCGACTATGTTCGTCGAAATGAAATCGCCAGGCCCGGTGATGGAACGATCCACGTGGGATTCCGCCGCGAGGTGCATGACGTGGGTGATGCCATGCTGTTCAACCACGCGCACCACGCCGGATTTGTCGCGCAGGTCCACTTTCTCAAAGACGTACTTCGGGTGACGGCTGACGCTCGCCAGATTGGCCAGATGGCCCGCGTAAGTCAGCGTGTCCAAATTAACGAGCTTTTCCACTTCGGGAAAATCAATCATGTGTTGGATGAGGTTGGAGCCGATAAAGCCGGCCCCGCCGGTAATGAGAAGATTCATAGGTTGAACAACAAAGACGCAAAGACGCTAAGAAAGGTGAAGGTTCAAAACACGCTGGATGCCATGCTTGATCAGCACTTCGTTGAAGTTAATGAGCAGGCCGAGTGGTAAACGCATCAATTTCAGATACGTGATGACCTGCGCCTTGTGGATGGGCAGCATCTGCTCGACGGCTTTTATTTCAATCAGAAGTTTCTGCTCGATGACCACGTCGGCTCGAAAACCGACCTCGATGAGTTTGCCCTTATAATTGAGCGGGATTGGAAGCTGGCGTTGGTGTTTGATGCCGCGGAGTTCCAACTCGTGCGCGAAGCACGCCTCGTAAGCGCTTTCCAAAAG
>JALOTT010000230.1 GCA_025457745.1 Verrucomicrobiota bacterium | reverse complement strand
TGCAGACGCTTGAACCCGCCCGTTGATTTACGATTCGCGATTTGCGACACCGAAAGTTTTCGCGTGCTCGCGCCAAGGCGGAGTTGCCGATTTGAAGAAAGAACCTGAAACGGTACATGAAACCGCGAAATACGCAGAATACGCGAACAGGAACTGGTCTTGGCTCTGTTTTCGCGTGGTTCGTGTGGTTCGCGGTTTATCTCAACTGCCGTTTCGAGAATGAAATGATGCTGCCCGCCGTCCTCGATCCGGGGTAGCGGCGGCTCGGCAGAGCGCCGCAAACTTCTCCGAGACTTTCAACCGGCGGCTTTCTGCCGAAAGCCGCTACGCTCTTGACGTGTAACGTCCGGGCGGCGGCCGGCGTCTGATTTTTGAGAACCGGGCTTTGATATTCAAACGTCCGGGTGTATCTCTTATGCGGTGTTGAGGTGACAATATGAGCATGAAACAGAATTCAGTGGACTTAGTTCCGGATGCGTGCGGCCAGCCCATGACGAGGCGTGAGGCGGTAAGGCGCGGCTTGGCCGGGGCGGCAGGGTTGCTCCTGGCGCAGGGGCCGGGGTTGCGTGCTCTCGCCGGCGCACCTCCGGTCAAGTCGGGGACGCGGGCCAAGGCCAAGGCCGTCATCCAGATTTGGTTGTGGGGCGGCCCGGCGCATCTGGACACGTTCGACCCGAAGCCGGACGCGGGCCGCGATTACTGCGGAGATTTGAGCAAACCGATCCCGACGAACGTGAACGGAATCATGATCGGCGAACTCCTGCCGCTGCTGGCCAAACAAGCCGACAAATATTCCATCATCCGCAGCATGACTCACGGGAACAACGGCCATGAAACCGCCGCCTACATGGTACAGACCGGTCGTCCCCCGGGTGGGCGCGAGGTCTATCCTTCGGTGGGCGCCGTCGTTTCGCTGTGCAAGGGTTACGAGGCCGGCTACAAAGGGTTGATTCCTCCCTACGTGGTGCTGACCGAGCCGCAGGGACGCTTTTCCGAGGCCGGCTTTTTGGGAACACGCTACAAGCCGTTCGCCACAGGCGGTGATCCGGCGAAAAATCCATTTGCGGTGGAAGGCATCATCGCGCCCGGGATTTCGGACAAGCGCCAGCAGGACCGGCGCGAGTTGCTCCACAAGCTCAACACACTGGGGAATTCCATCAAAGGGGATCCGCAATTGGCCGCCTTGGAACAAGTGGAGCAGCAAGCGTATGATATGATTCTGGGCGACGGTGGAAAGGTGTTCGATCTCACACAGGAGAAGGACGATTTGCGGGAAAGCTACGGTCGCAACACGTTCGGACAGGCCTGCTTGGTGGCACGGCGGCTGGTGGAGAAGGGCGTTCCTTACATTACCATCAACTACAAGGGTTGGGACACCCACAAACAGCATTTCCAAGCCATGCGCCGCAAGCTGCCGGAGATGGACAAAGGTTTCGCCACTTTGCTCCGCGATTTGTCCGAACGCGGCCTACTGGACAGCACCATCGTCTGGTGGAGCGGCGAGTTTGGCCGGACTCCCAAGGTCCAATGGGAAGCGCCGTGGAACGGTGGTCGGAGCCACTACGGGAAAGTCTTTTCCGCAGTCGTCGCTGGCGGCGGATTCAAAGGCGGCCAGGTGGTTGGTTCGTCCGATGCAAAGGGTGAAGAGGTCAAAGACCGCCCCGTGTATCCGGTGGACCTTATCGCCGGCATGTATGAATTGCTGGGCATTGATGGCAACGCACGGCTGCCCAACCCGCAGGGCCTGCCGCTCACGGTGCTCCCGAACGCCGCCGATGGCGTGAAGTCAGGCGGGCGGCTGAAGGAAATCATGTGACTGTGAAATCCGAAATCCGAAATCCGAAATCCGAAGCCCAAAGCGGGCACTTCGACAACCCGTCGCGTTTCGGAATTCGAATTTCGTCATTCGGATTTCTTTCAAGGTTCGGGTTTCGGGTTTCGGGTTTCGCGCGGGGCTTGGCGGCACTGGGGGTCTTGCTTGTCGCGCTGTCAACAGCCGACGCGCAGAGAACTCCGCGCATCGGCTACGTCTATCCCGCCGGCGGCCGACAAGGCGTAACGTCTCAGGTCGTCGTGGGCGGGCAATACTTGGACGGCGTCACCAATGCGTTCGTCTCCGGCCCGGGCGTGAAGGCAGTGGTGATTGAGTTCAACAAGCCGATAAACCAGGGATTGTTCAACCAACTGCGCGACCAGATGAAGGAGTTGCAGGATCGCAAACAGGCCGCGTTCCGGGGCGAACGTCGAGGCGTGAAGGGTTCAACGAATGTCTGGACCGCTGCGGACGAGAAGGCGATCGCCGAGCTCAGGGAGAAAATGCTCAAAAACCCTCCAAATCGGAACGCAACCCAGGCCATCGTCGAAGTCGCCACGCTCAAGGTCACAGTCGCGGCGGATGCCGAGCCGGGCGAACATGAGATCCGTCTGGCAACTCCGGCCGGTCTCTCCAACCCGCTCAAGTTTTGCGTCGGTCAACTGCCGGAATTCTCCGACCCACCAGCCAAGTCTCCCAACCCGGATGCGGATCGCTTCCGGGAACGATTCAGTCGCCGGCCCGACAGCACTACGGCGAAGACCGAGCCGCGCGTCACTTTGCCGGCCACCATCAACGGTCAGATCATGCCCGGCGAGGTGGATCGTTTTCGCTTCGCTGCGCGCAAGGGCCAGCAACTGGTCATCGCCGCCAGCGCGCGCGAGTTGATTCCCTACCTCGCCGACGCCGTGCCCGGCTGGTTTCAAGCCACCCTCGCGCTTTACGATGCCAAGGGCCGGGAACTCGCCTATGACGACGACTACCGTTTTCATCCCGACCCGGTGCTGCACTACGCGATTCCGCAGGACGGTGAGTATGTGCTCGAGATAAAGGACGCCATCTACCGTGGCCGCGAGGATTTTGTCTATCGCATCTCCATGGGCGAGCTGCCGTTTGTAACGAGCATCTTCCCGTTGGGCGGCCCGGACGGGTCTCCGACCACCGTCGAGTTGAAAGGCTGGAATTTGCCGGAAACCAACCTAACGGTGGAGGCCAAGAACAGCGGGTCGGCAATTCAAACCATCTCCATCAGCAAAGATGGGCGCGTTTCCAATCACCTGCCTTTTGCCGTGGATACCTTGCCGGAATGTCTCGATAAGGAATCTAACAACACGCCGTCCACCGCCCAAAAAGTTACGTTGCCGGTCATCGTCAACGGGCGCCTGGATCAACCCGGCGACGCGGACGTGTTTCGGTTTGAGGGCCGCGCCGGTGATCGGATTGTCGCCGAGGTTTATGCGCGCCGACTCGATTCGCCGATGGATTCGGCGCTCAAGCTCACTGATGCCAAAGGCCAACAACTGGCGTTCAACGACGATCACGAGGACAAGGCGTCCGGGTTGAACACGCACCACGCGGATTCCTACCTCACCGCCACGTTGCCGGCGGATGGGAGTTACTATGTTCACCTGAGCGATACCCAACGCCAGGGCGGCACAGCTTACGGCTACCGCCTGCGCATCAGCCCGCCACGCCCCGACTTCGAACTGCGCGTCGTGCCGTCCAGCCTCAGCGCCCGCTCCGGCTCCACCGCCACGCTCACTGCGTATGCGTTGCGCAAGGACGGATTCACCAATGACATCATCGTCTTCCTGAACGACGCGCCGGACGGATTCAAATTGGGAAGTGGAAAGATTTCGGGCACGAACGATCAGGTCCGCCTTACGTTGACCGTTCCATTCACGCCTCAGAAAGAGCCGGTCAGCTTGGGTCTGGCCGGCCGTGCCATTATCGAAGGAGACACGGTAATTCACGCGGCCGTTCCGGCGGAAGACATGATGCAAGCCTTCGCCTACCGACATCTTGTTCCATCGGAAAAGCTCGAAGTGACCGTCGTGGGCCGCGGGAGATTTGCCGGCCCGTTCAGGAACGCTGACTTCAAAGCGGAGAAATCCTCGCCAACAAAACCGCGCAAATCCAAGTAGCCGCCAGCGCCCGCGTCAATTCACCGACCGGTAAATCACGTTCGTCGCAAACAGGGCGATCATGATGACATTGATGGAACATTTGCCCACCACGCCCGGCAGCATGACCAAAAGCCCAAGGTCAGGCCGATGTTTTGTTCCCACGTCACGGGCACATTGTATCAGGAGCCGGTTCATCGTCGCTTGCCGGACTTCCGGTAATTCACCGGCGTCTTCGTCGGCTTCACCGGTTGCGAACCGTCAATCGCCCGTTTCAATTCCTTGATCTGGTCGCGCATCAATGCCGCTTTCTCAAACTCCAGATTGTTCGCGGCGGCGAGCATTTCGCTTTCGAGTTCGTTGATCGTTTCCGTGAGGTCCACGTCCATGCCCGCGTCGCGCAACACGCCGGCGGCTTCTTCGCGCGTCTTTTCGCGGACCACGAGGCTCTCTTCCACCGCGCGGCTCACGCTGCGGGGAGTGATGTTGTGCTCCGCGTTGTAAACAATTTGGCGTTTGCGACGGTATTCGGTGACGGTGAGAAACTTCTTGATGCTGTCAGTCATCACGTCGGCGTAGAGAATCACTTCGCCGTTGAGATGGCGCGCGGCGCGGCCGGCGGTCTGAATCAAACTGGTTTCACTGCGCAGGAAACCTTCCTTGTCGGCGTCGAGAATGGCGACGAGCGAGACCTCCGGCAGGTCGAGACCCTCGCGCAAGAGGTTGATGCCGACCAGCACGTCGAACTCGCCTTTGCGCAGCGCGCGCAGAATCTCCACGCGCTCGATGGCGTCAATTTCGCTGTGCAGGTAGCGCACGTTCACGCCGATGTCGCGGAGGTAATCGGTGAGTTCCTCGGCGGTGCGCTTGGTGAGCGTGGTGACGAGCACGCGCTCCTTGGCGTCTGCCCGCTTGCGACATTCCTCGATCAAGTCGTCAATCTGGCCTTTGAGCGGTTTGAGTGTGACCTTGGGGTCAATCAGCCCGGTCGGGCGCACGACGAGTTCCGCGACACCGGGATTTCCCCTCACCCGGCCTTCGGCCACCCTCTCCCCATCTGATGGGGAGAGGGACAGGGTGAGGGGTTCGCTCGTGTCGTTTGGAGTTCCACCTTCAGGCGGCCCGGACCGGCTAAAGCCGGAACTCCGAACAACAGATTCCCGCGCCCATTCGAGTTCCCGCCCCGCCGGGGTGGCGCTCACGTAAATCGTCTGGTTTTGCATCGCCTGGAACTCGTCGAAGCGCAGCGGGCGATTGTCCAGCGCGCTGGGTAGGCGGAAGCCGTAGTCCACCAGCACCGTCTTGCGTGACTTGTCGCCCTCGAACATCCCGCCGATCTGCGGCACGCTGACGTGCGATTCATCCATCACCAGCAGGTAATCCGGCGGCAGGAAATCCAGCAGCGTGCAGGGCCGCGAGCCGGGCGGACGCCCCGCAATGTGGCGCGAGTAGTTCTCGATGCCGGAGCAAAACCCCATCTCCTCCATCATCTCCAGATCGAACTCCGTGCGCTGTTTGATGCGCTGCGCTTCCAGCAGTTTGCCTTGTTTCTCGAACTCGCGGATGCGCTCGCCCAATTCCTGGCGGATGGTCACTAGGGCGCGCTTCAGTTTGTCGTCCGTCGTCACAAACTGCTTGCCCGGAAACACCGTCACGTTTTTGAGCTGCGCCAGCTTCTTCCCCGTCAACGGGTCAAAGCGGGTAATGCGTTCGACCACGTCGCCGAAAAACTCGATGCGCAGGGCGTCCTCAAGATATGCCGGACACAACTCAACCACATCGCCGCGCACGCGGAACTGGCCGCGCTCGAAGGCGATGTCGTTGCGGTTGTATTGCAGGGCGATGAGCTTCTCGAGCAGTTGCTCGCGCGTGAAGTTTTGCCCCACCCGCAAATTGATGAGCATCGCCTCGTAGTCCTCGCGGCTGCCGATGCCGTAAATGCACGACACGCTCGCCACCACGATCACGTCCCGCCGCGCGAACAGGCTGCTCATCGCCGAGAGCCGCATCCGCTCAATGTCGTCGTTGGTGGCCGAATCCTTCTCGATGAACGTGTCCGTGCGCGGGATGTAAGCCTCCGGCTGGTAATAATCAAAGTAGCTGACGAAGTATTCGACGGCGTTGCGCGGGAAGAAGCCCTTGAACTCGGCGTAAAGCTGCGCCGCCAGCGTCTTGTTGTGCGAGATGACCAGCGTGGGCTTGTTGACGTTCCTGATGACGTTCGCCACCGTGAACGTCTTGCCCGAACCAGTGACGCCGAGGAGCACCTGATGCTTCGCGCCGGACAGGATGCCTTCCGTCACCTTCGCAATCGCTTGCGGCTGATCTCCGGCGGGGGCGTAGTCGGAGACGAGTTCGAATTTCACATGGCGAAGTTAAAAGCGGGTGGCGTGGGCGTCAACGCCCAAGGTCTTTCGTTTTGAGTTCATGCGCGGGCGAGGAGGGTCAGGCCGCGGCCCGGATGGGAGTGGAGGCGCTCCAACAACGCCGGCAGGGATTGCC
>JALOTT010000229.1 GCA_025457745.1 Verrucomicrobiota bacterium | reverse complement strand
GAAATCAAAGGGATGAGCCAGCGCGGTGGTTCGGTCAGCAGCGACGTGCGCTTCGGCGACGCGGTGCTCAGTCCGATGGTGTCGCCGGGTGAAGCGGATTTCTTGCTGGTGCTCGAACCAACGCAGATTGAACCGAACGAGCATTACCTCAGGCCGGGCGGGAAACTCATTTCGCCCGACGCGGTCAACGCCGGCCAGCTATCGAACAAGAAGGCGCTGAATGTGGCGTTGCTCGGCGCGTTGAGCGCGTACCTGTCATTGCCCGAAACGGAATGGCTCGACGCCGTGCGTGAAGGCTTCCCTGCTGACTTCTTCGAGGCCAACCGCCAGGCGTTTGCCGTTGGCCGTGCCAGCCAGATGAAATCCAAAACCGCTTGAACCCATCATGAGCAAGAATCGCGAAATTCCCCCCATGCACCCTGCCAGCGCGATGGACTTTCTGCCCGTGGCGCAGTTGCGAGACGTGCAATTCACCCGCCTCAAAGACATGGTCCAGCGTGCTTACGACCATGTGGCGCTGTTTCGCAAGCGTATGGATGAGCGCAAGCTCAAGCCCGCTGACCTGCGCAGCATGGATGACATCGTCAAACTGCCGTTCACGGTGAAAACGGATTTGCGCGACACGTATCCCTTTGGTTTGGTCGCCAGTCCGATGCAGGAGATCGTGCGTTTCCACGCCTCCAGCGGCACGACCGGCAAACCCATCGTCGTGGCCTACACGCAGGAAGACCTGAATGACTGGACCCGCGCCGTGTTGCGCAGCCTCGCGGCGTGCGGCGTCCACAGCGGCGACATCGTCCAGGTCGCCTACGGTTACGGCCTGTTCACCGGCGGCCTCGGTTTGCATTACGGCGCCGAAGCGCTCGGCGCCAGCGTCATTCCAATTTCCGGCGGCAACACCGACCGCCAGATCATGCTCATGAAGGATTTTGGCGTCACCGTCGTCTGCTGCACGCCCAGTTATTTCCTGCACCTGATTGACCGCGCCGGCGAAATGGGCGTGAACCTGAAGGCACTCCCGCTGCGCATCGGCGTGTTCGGGGCCGAACCGTGGACCGAGGACATGCGCGAGCGCATCGAAGCGGGCAGCGACGTCAAGGCGTTTGACATTTACGGTTTGTCTGAAATCGTTGGGCCGGGCGTGGCCATGGAATGTCTCCACCAGGCCGGCCCGCATATCTTCGAGGACATGTTTTACCCGGAGGTCATTGACCCGAAGACGCACGAGCCGTTGCCGGACGGCACGGAAGGCGAACTGGTGCTAACGACGCTTTGCAAGCGCGCCATGCCCATGCTCCGCTACCGCACGCGCGACATCACCGCGCTGGAGCCGGCCCGGTGCGCCTGCGGTCGCACGCTCCGCCGCATCCGCCGCATCGGGCGGCGTAGTGACGACATGCTTATCATCCGCGGCGTGAATCTCTTTCCGTCGCAGATCGAGGCCGCCTTGCTCAAGATTGAAGGCACGTTGCCGCATTACCAGATTGTCGTGGACCGCCAGAAGGGACTCGACACGCTGGAAGTGCAGGTGGAAGTCACCAACGAGGCGTTCAGCGACACGGTGAGCGGCCTGGAACAAATGCAGAAGCGGCTGGCGCACTCCATTGAAAGCATCACCGGCCTGCGCCCCGCGCTGAAGCTGGTGGCCCCGCGCACGATTCAGCGCAGCGAAGGCAAAGCCAAGCGCGTGATAGACAAACGCATCATGTAGGACCGCGACCAAAACGAGAAAGGAAAACACATGAAATTAAAGCAACTCTCCGTCTTCCTGGAAAACAAGCCGGGCGCCCTCAGCGCACCCTGCCGCCTGCTGGCAAAAGCCGGCATCAACATCCAGACCTTCGCGCTGGCCGACACCCGCGAGTTCGGCATTCTGCGCCTAGTCGTGGAAGAGACCGACAAGGCGCGGCGGCTGCTGCAACGCAACGGTTTTGCCGTGAAGGTCACGGAGGTTGTCGTGCTTGAAGTGCCCGACCGCCCCGGCGGCTTGGCCACCATCCTCAATGCGTTGGATGGCACCGGCATCAACTTGGAATACGCCTACGCCTTCACCAGAAAACACAAGGGCAGCGGCCTGTTGGTGTTCCGCTTTAGCGACCCCGATGCCGCCATCAAAACGCTCAAGGCGCACAAGATCAATACCGTCGGCACGGAGGAATTGTCCGAACGGCTGAAAGACTAAACGGTTGGAGTCCAGCTTTCAGGCTGATCGGACAATCCCAGGCTTGAACTCCAACGAGGCCGTTCGTCGCCCCACCATGCAAAACATCAAGAAATACTTCAAGAACGACCAGTTCGCCGCGCGCTCTGACGTTGAATTGTTGGAAGTCACTCCTGGCTGTGCCAAGGCGAAGATGACTCTGCATCCGCATCATTTGAACGGCCACAATACCGTGCAAGGCGGCGCGATCTTCACGCTGGCGGACTTTGCGTTTGCCGCGGCCGCAAACTCGCACGGCACCGTGGCCGTGGCCATCAACGTCAACATCACCTTCATGAAAGCCGCCACGACCGGCACGTTGTGGGCTGAGGCGCGGGAGGTTTCCAAGAACTTCAAGCTCGGTTCGTATTCGGTGGAAGTAAAAGACGACCGGGGCGAATTGGTCGCGTGCTTTCAAGGCCTGGCTTACCGGAAAAAAGACAAGATTCCGGGCTAAGCCGGATTCTCATCAGAGTTACTACCGCGCCAGGTACTTCAGCGCCTGCACTTCTTTCTTGAACACGAGCTGGATTGAGTTCTTGTCGAATTGCACGTCGAGCGGCGCGCGTTGCTGGAAGTGCTCCCACATTTCCTCGCCGTTCTTGGGATTGATCCGCTTGATCCGCAGATACGGCGGCGTCTCGAAACCGGTTTCGACCGTGTAGGGATTGTCGTCGTCTTCATCGTCCGGGCGATAGGACTGGACCGAGTAGATGAATTTGCCCGAGAGATACGAAATCAATCCAATGGTTTGCGTGGCCCACAAGATCATGCCGGTTTGCGGGTCCACCTTTACCACGCTGGCGGAGTCTTTCTGGTTCACGTCAATCTGGCGCGAATACTTGAGGCTCTCGTGACTGGCGGTGGTCGTGTTTACGTACAGCATCCCCGCGTCGTCGAAGAACAAGCCCGCGATGCCGACCGACGGCAGCCGCCAGCGCGCGTTGCCGGTCTTGAGGTCAAAAGCGGTCAAGACGCCCTGATCAAAAACGTAAATCCGGTCGCCGCGCTCCACGCACGGGCCAAGCCCATACCCGGCTTCCGCGTCGTCCAGCCCCGAAAGCTTTCGGGGAACCGGCTGGCTGAGTGTGCCTTCCCACCGCTTCCGGTTCTGTTTGTCGAGGACGATCAGGGTCTTGCCGGCGGTGAGCACGTTCACCGTCTCCAGCGGGAAAAGCGCGGGCGAACCGATCACCTCGCCGATCCAGTCGGGAATATCCTTGGAATTCGGCGCGCGAATCGCAACGCGATAGCGGCTTTCGTCTTCGGTCACGGTGGCGCCGCCGCGCTCGCGCTGCATTTCGTTAAGGATTTCGTTCGCCACCTCGGCCGTCCTCGCAACCGTCGGCACGCCCCCCAACGCCGATTTCTTGGGTGGAGCTTTCATCGCCGTGCGCGCCACCAGCCGTTCCTCGATCAACCGCACGGAGAATTGCACGCAGCCGGCCTTGGCGGGAATCAGCGAAAAATTCCCGGCGGTCACCGGTGACACCGGCAATGGCGCCGGGTTGCCCCGAAAGCTCTCGGGGTTCAGCTCGGCCAACGCGCGCTCCTGATTGCGGTTGGCAGACAAGATGGCCGGCAGGGCGATCTTGCCGGGGAGGGACAGGCGCGACGCCTGCTCCGAAACTTTCGCCGGATCGAGCGGCCGCCCGGCGTCTTTTCCCGGCGTGCCGACCGGCAGCCCGGCCATTTCTTTTCCGCTGAAACTGCCCCGAAAGCTTTCGGGGCTATTCGCCAGCACGGCAATCTCCTCGTCACGCGTCTGGCCGGTCGCGAGATTGATGTGCGTGATGACATGCTGGCCGGGCCGCTCGTCCATCATCAGCAATTCGTCGCCGCGCGGAAGCAATCCGCCGAATTGTCCGGCGATGGTAATTTCCTGCGCCAGCCTGCCGGTATCCCAGTCGTAGCGAACCAGTTTTCCCGGTGACGCGACCCAGATGTTCTGACCGCGGACGCGCAATTCCAGTGCGGCCGCCGCGGCTTTCTCCATCCATTTCGTGAGCTTTTCTACCGACGGGATTTTGATGTCCAGTTCCGGGTTGTCGCTCCCGGCTTTGGCCTTGTACTCCTGTCTGTCCTTGAGTTCCTGATCCACCTGCTGCGCGATTTGTTTTTTGTCAATCAATTGACACGACCAGATTTCCTTTTTGGTCTTCATGTCGTACCGCGCGAGCGTGCCGCCGTGCAGAAAAACAATCTGGTCCTGGCCACAGAGCCGCGATGCTCCGGACTGCGCCGGCTCGGAGAATCGCACGGAAAACGCCGTTTTGGGCACCGAACCGAACCACGCATACCAAATCCACGCACCCAGGAAAATCCCCAGCAACGTGCCCACCCCGGCGGTGACGAGTCCGAGGTTGCGCGATTGCCGTCGCGCGACGACCGATTTCTGGCCGGCGAAAACCGGCACCGCGATGCCCTGCAACCCGGCCTTACCCTTGCACGCCGCCGAACACAAGTAGCCGAACAGTTTCATGCACTTGGGGCAAATGGGTTTTCCGCAAACGAAACAAGTTTCCGTCGTGCGCTGTCCAGGGTGCTTGGAGCAGTAGCGCGAGTCGCTCCGCACCGGCGCAGCCTCCGTCGCCTTTTCCCCGCCATGATGGATTCGCACGCGCGGCGGCGAGGGTGGGGGTTGCGATGGGGGTGCGCTTTCAGTCGGAGCCGGCCCGGGTGCGGGAGGCGGGGCCGGCTCAATGGCGGGCGCGATCGCGGATGCCGTTTTCGCCACGGCGGAGGTGTCCAGCCCCAGTTCCGCGCGAATCAATTGATTGACAAACTCCGACGAGTCCGCTCCGCAGGCCGGACAGACAAACTGCACCCGCTGTTGCGCCTGTTCCGGCGTGACGTCGAAGGCGTATTTCGCGCCGCAGTTGCACTGGATTTTCATGCGAAACGCAGGTTACGGATTAAGCAATACGACGCCCTGGGTCAATCCCAGCGAAAACGAGCTGCGCGCCGGGCTGAATTCAGTGCGACCGTCACAAAACAAAATGTTCCCGCCGTATTGGTGGTGATTGTTTCCGGGCGGCTTGCCGTCGGCGGAAAAAATGTTCTGTCCCGGAACTTTTGCCAGCGTGTCCACCTGTTTATCGCTCGCCAAGGCTTCCTGCGCGTCTGGCTTGCGCCGGCCCATATAGTAGGCGTAGCTGATTTTCCGTTTGAGCAATGACGCGTCGCTGGGCAGTGGCGAATCCTTGCTGCCGGGACAGATGAAGGAACTGGTGTCCGCCGTGTAGCGCGGCACTAACACGTCCAGCGCCTTCGCCGACGTGCGCGCATCGGGCAGTTCGGGAAATTTTCCGTTGTGGTCGGTCGCGTAAATTTCCATCGCCACGTAAATTTTCTGGAGATTGCTCCGGCAGTTTCTTTGTTGCTGTCGCTGGTTGCTGCGCGAACTGAAACCCCAGTACATCGAAGTGAGGATGAGAAGGATCACAAGCGAGATGAGCATTTCAATCAGCGAGAAACCAGCGCGAGAGTAGTTTGCGGCAGGTCGGCCACGGCGGGGCTTGTCCGCCGGGCGGCGCACGGTTGGCGGGCAGCCCTTCACGCCGTCCGTATAGCCCAAGCGCGCGCCACTGGCAACGGGGATTTCTGAGCAAACTTTCCAATACATTACATCACGCCACTTGTGTTTCGGCGGCGTATCTTTCATAATATCCCAGCAGGATGAACTGCACGGGAAACTTGTTTATGAAAGGCTTCTCTAAGATGCTTCAGCTTGCAACAATTCTCGTCGCCGGCATTACCTGCGACGCGAGCGCTGCCGTGTTCACCAACGATACGGTCATACCGCCGACCGATCTATCCTACGACGGGCTGGATGTGGTTGTTAGCAACTGCACGCTCACTGTGGACGGCCCGCACGGTTTCGCGGGCCTGATGGTGGGCGGAGGCGCGACGCTCACGCATTCCTACTGGCCAGGCGGTTCGTTCTCCAACCTGCTGACGGTGGCCGATGAACCGCAGACCCTCACGGACACGAACATCGTCGCGCTGCTGCACTCCAACATCCTGACCGGCACCGTCCGCGTCACCGACGTGGCCGCGACCGTGTCCTACACGAACGAACTGGATTATGTGTTGAGCGACTTGGGCGGCGGCTTGACCGGTTTGCAACGAACCACGAACTCGACCATCCCGGACGGAGGTGCGGCTCTCGTCAGCTACATGTCCGCGTATAAATAACACTACATAGCCTGCACCAAATTGGCGTCATCATTGGTCAGCACGAATTCTCAAAATCGGTTTGTCGGATGAAA